>NZ_JBFBBY010000022.1:0-77826 GCF_040682875.1 Amycolatopsis sp. NPDC051071
GGGGTCCCCATAGGACGAAAAGTGTCCTATGGGGACCCCTCATGACATACGGGACGGGCCCGCGCGCGTAGGAGGCCGCGGCAGGTCACCTTCTCAGGCGGCAGCACCCCGCACGGCCAGCTTGGTCACGTCCAGGTACAGGCACCCAGCCGTGGACGGCTGCGGCGAGCAGGCCTTGCCCGGGTAGAACGACAGCTGGTTCGACGAAACGGTCAGCCGTACGAACAGCACACCGGAAGTACTGCCCGGCGCGAGCTGGAGCGCGGTGAGCTTGTTCAGATCCGACGGCTTGAAGTCGCCGGTCCCGGCCTTCACCCAGGTCGTGCCGTCGGCCGAGGTTTCGACGGTGACGTCCTTGGCCGCGGCGGGCGGGTCGTCGCCGCAGGTGTTGGACGGGTCGATCTCGATGGCGTTCACGTTGACCGGTTTGCCCAGTTTGATGGTGACGAACCGGGTCTCGATCGCGCCGTCGGGGCCGGCCTTCTTGTCGGTCGACCAGCCGCCCCCGCCGAACGGGGAGGACGCGAGCAGGTCGCCGGGGCCACAGCCGTACGGGGTGAAGTCGACGCCATTGAACGCGGAGACACCTGCCCCCGCGCTGTCGGACGCCCAGTTGCGCCGCAGCGGCCAGTTGAGTGTGGTGGTGCCGGAGCGCACGGAGACCGCGCGGGTTTCGGTGTCCGCGCCACCGCCGGTCGCGTAGACCTTCGGATAGGTGCCCGGGAGCACGCCGGGGATGGTGTAGGCGCCGTTGGCGTCCGACACCGCGGCCAGGTTGCCGGCGAATCCGGAGTCGTGGCCGCTGAACCGGATGGAGACGCCGCCGAGCGCGGCGCCGTCGTCGCGGTTGGTGACCTTGCCGGTGACGGTTCCGGTCGGGGTTCCGGCGGGCGGCGGGGTCGAGAAGTCCTCGGCCGGTGCGGTGTCGGCGCCGGTGATCGACGCGGCGAAGTAGCCCATGCCGCGGGCGGCGAAGGCCTTCCACAGCTTGGCGTGCGCGCGGCCGCCGTTGATCACCGTGTCGGCCTGAAGGATCGCGTTGCGCATGTCCAGGAAGGACGGCGACGCGGGCGAAAGCTCCATCGCCCTGGTGACCAGCGCCCGGGTCAGCTGGACGCCGAGTGCCGAGCGGACGTCCCACAGCGTGCTCGCCCAGATCTCACCGTCGGCGTGCACCTCCGGGAAGCCGATGATCCGGCCGAGGTCGCCGTAGGTGTAGCCGCCGGCACCGGCTCCGGGGGTGCCGGGGCACTGCGGCGCGCCGGCACCTACCAGGCAGTCCAGCGGCTGGGTGCGGACGAGGTTCTTGCCGTCGCTGACGTAGTCGCCGACGACGATCTCCCCGGGTGCCGGGGTGTCCTTGACGACGTTCCGGCCGACGAGGTAGTCGAAGGCGTACCAATCGCTCCACGCCTCCCCCATCGCGCCGGACTGCAGGGAGTTCAGCGTGGAGTTGCCCTGCGCGTCGACGACGAGCCGGTTGGACAGGCCGTGGGTGTACTCGTGGTGGATGATGGCGGCGTCGTCGGCCGAGTTCGCGGCGAGGAACGGGTCACCGGGCTCGCGGGGGTCGTGGAACAGGAACATCCCCATCGTCGGCTGCTGCCCGTCCGGCGGGGTGCCCATGAACGCGTTGTCGTAGTAGCCCGGTTCCTTGGCACCGAGCAGCGTGTGGACCTGTACGGCGTCGCCGTCGGCCTTTTCGAAGTTGCCCGCGGCGCGGGTGAAGCCGATCGGGAACGAGGCGAGGTGGTCGTGGAACGTGCCGACGTAGGTCAGCGCCTGTACGGCGTTCTGCTCACGGTTCTTCGCCCACGAACCCGGTGTCTTCGGGTCCCAGGAGCACGGCCTCGCCGCCGAGCACGGCGGTCCGACGACGGCGTTGAAATCGGAGAACTTGTAGCGGTAGGTGCCGTCGGTGTTCGGCCCGATCTCTTCCTGGGGCTGGAACTTCTGGTCGCCGTTAATGTCGGCGGCGACATGCGCGACGTTGCCGTCCAGTGTCTTGGCGTCGGCGGGCAGCCAGCCCTTCTGGGTCAGGTTGACCTGCTTCTGCGGGCCGGGACTGGCCTCCCACGCGAGCCCTTTCGCCCCGTCGGCGTCGTTCGCGTGGCTCACGAGGTTCTTGCGGTAGAGCAGCTTCCCGGTCGCGGCGTCGGTCACTTCCTGGAACATCTTGTCCACGGCGGGTTTGGCCAGCGTGTACCAGGCGAGACGCACTCCGTCGCCGGTGAGGAAGGCGACCTGCTTCGAATCGGGTCCGGGCGCGGCGAGCGCGGCCTGACCGAGCGACGCGGGCAGCCCGCGGACCGGCGAGCCGTCCAGCTGGATCAGCTTGCCGTCCTTGGTCACGTGGGCCTTCAACCCGTTGCCGAACAACGGGGTCCCGCCGACAGGCTGGGTGAACGACAAGTGGTGTGTGCCCTCGACGTCGATGTAGTCCTTGCGCAGGTTCAGTTTCGCGGTGTCGGCGGCGCTGAGGCCGACGAGTGCTTCCTGCTCGCGCAGGTAGTTCAGCACGATGTCGCGGGGTGCTTTCGTGCTCGGGCCGGTGAGGAATCCGTCGGTGCGGGCGAGGACGCGGGGAGTGCCGGTCAGCTCGTCGAAGTCGAGCAGGGCCTGGTTCCCCAGTTCGGCGCGGGCCTTCGCGACGGAGTTCGCCCGCGACGCCTGGATCTGTGCGCCGAGGGCGTGTGGGCCGGGTCTCGCCGTGTCGCGGACATCGATGTCCTTTCCGGA
Source organism: Amycolatopsis sp. NPDC051071 (assembly GCF_040682875.1). Lineage (NCBI taxonomy): Bacteria > Bacillati > Actinomycetota > Actinomycetes > Pseudonocardiales > Pseudonocardiaceae > Amycolatopsis > Amycolatopsis sp. NPDC051071. Next base: position 2,740 of record NZ_JBFBBY010000022.1, read on the forward strand.
TCTGTCCGGTGTCGCCTGACCGGCGCCCGGTGCCGGTGCCGCACCGGCCTGTGGCGCTGTGATCAGCGCCAATACTGTTACCGCGGTCGCGGCGCACAACGAGGTACGCGAACGCGACGAACGTGACGTCACTCAAGACCCCTCTCTCGGTGATGACGCAGACGTTTCATTCGTACCGATACAGTCACGGTGGACGTCAGCGCCGATCAGGTACGGCCATCCCGGTGAGCGGTACCCTGGCACGGCAAGGTCCACTGTGGACTCGACTGGATTCGTAGGGGGAGCTCGTGTCCGATGGGGATCGGTCCGGAAGGGACGCCGAGCCCGACGATTTCGTGATCGACGAGGCGCCGGTAGGCCGTCTGCCGTCGAGGGGCGAGCCCGGCGACAACTTCCGCCGCGACCGCTGATGGACCGCGTCACGGAGTTCGAACAGTCGCGGTCGTCCCTGTTCGGGCTCGCGTACCGCCTCCTCGGGTCGGCGGCGGAGGCCGAGGGCGCCGTCCAGGACGCGTACCTGCGGTGGGCCGGTGCTGAACGGGAGTCGATCGAGTCGCCGCGGGCGTGGCTGGCGAAGGTCGTCACCAACCTCTGCCTGAACCGGCTGACGTCGGCAAGGGCTCGGCGCGAGCGGTATGTCGGGCCGTGGCTGCCGGAGCCGGTCCTGACCTCCGATGGCACGCTCGGCCCGCTGGAGACGGCGGAGCAGCGGAACTCGGTGTCGCTGGCGATGCTGGTACTGCTGGAGCAGCTCAGCCCGGCCGAGCGGGCGGTGTTCGTGCTGAAGGAGGCCTTCGGCTACAGCCACCGCGAGATCGCGGCGATCCTCGACGTCTCCGAGGTGAACTCGCGCCAGCTGCACAGCCGGGCGCGGCGGGACCTCACCCGGGCGGATGAGCGACGGGTTTCGAACCCGCGACAGCTGGAAACGCTCGTCGAGAGCTTTCTCGCCGCGGCTCGGGACGGTGATCTGGCCGGTCTGGAGAAGCTGCTCACCGACGAGGTCACGGCGTGGTCGGACGGTGGTGGCAAGGTCACCGCGGCCCGGCGCCCCGTGCACGGCGCGGAGCGGGTCGCACGTCTGTATGCCGGGATGTTCGCAGGCGCGGCGCGGGTGTCGATCGAGATCGGCGAGGTCAACGGCGGCCCGGCGGTGATCGCCGCGGCGGGCGGCACGCTGTACGGCATCCTCGGGTTCGAGGTCGTGGACGGCCGGATCGCCGGTCTCCGCGCGGTCGCGAATCCGGACAAACTCGCGTTCTTGTCACGGCAGCTGTCACGTTCCGGGTGGCTCGCCGGTTCTTGAGGGTGGAAGCTCTTGAGAACGGGAGGAACACCTGTGACGAAGCCGATTCTGGTGACCGGCGGTACCGGCGATCTGGGCCGCGAGGTGGTGCGGCGGCTGCGGGCCGACGACCTGCCGGTCCGGGTCATGAGCCGTCGGCCCCGGCCCTCGGGTGAGTCCGGCGAGTGGGCACGGTGTGATCTGCGGACCGGTGAGGGCGCCGACGCGGCGGTGGACGGCGTCTCGGTGATCATCCATTGCGCGTCGACGCTGGGTCGCGGGGACGAGCAGGTGACGCGGAACCTGGTCGAGGCGGCACGGCGGGCCGGGAGCCCGCCGCTGGTGTACATCTCGATCGTCGGCATCGATGTGATCCGGTTCTTCTACTACGACGAGAAGCTGGCGTCGGAGAAGGTCGTCGAGGAGTCCGGTCTGCCGTGGACGGTGCTGCGGGCGACGCAGTTCCACGATCTCGTCGCGCGGGCGTCGGCGGTGCAGCGGCGGCTGCCGGTGACGTTCATGCCGTCCGGGTTCCGGTTCCAGCCGGTCGCGACCGGGGACGTCGCCGATCGGCTGATCGCGCTGGCGCTGGGTGAGCCGTCGGGGCGGGTACCGGAGATGGGCGGCCCGGAGGTGCGGACCGCCCGGGACCTGGCGGAGGCCTACCAGCGGTCGACGGGACGGCGGAAACCGATCGTGCCGGTGTGGCTGCCGGGCAAGTTGTTCCGTGCTTTTCGGGCGGGCGGGAACCTGACGCCGGAGAACGCGACGGGCACGGGCACCTTCGAGGAGTTCCTCGCGTCCTCGTGAGTGTTTTGGGTCGTTAGGGCCAAGAGTGTCTTGGGCACCTACTGGATTTAGCTGCGGGACTGATCGCGGGTCAGGTCCGTGAAGGTCTCCTTGCCTAGGTACGTGAAGGCCCCCTTCCTGTACCTAGGCGCAAGGAAGGGGGCCTTCCTGTACCTCAGGCGAGCAACGGGGCGCCGGTACCGAGCGGGCAGGGTCTCGTGAGTGTTTTGGGTCGTTCTAACGCAATGCCACTTAGCTCAAGTTGATCAACCTCTTGACCTGCGGTTTCTTATGGGCGACGACAGTCGGTCAGGGTCTCGTGATCGCCCCGCCTTAGAGTGTTTGCCCTGGTCAGGCGGCCGACGTCTTGGAATTGGTTTTCAAATTCAATATAAGCTAAGCGGCATTGCGTTAGAGCGGACCCGCTCTTGAGCACTTACGCGTCGCCTGCGGCGTTGCTCGCGTGAAGTACAGGAAGGCCTCCTTCCTTGCGCCTAGCGCAAGGAAGGGGGCCTTCCTGTACTTGGGGAAGGTGTGAAGGTCGAGTTTCCTCGGCTGAGCCGAGGGAAGGGGTCCTTCACGCGCCGCCGTGGTGACTGGTGGTGCTGTGGGGGCTCGTGATGGCCTTCGGAACGGGTGAGGGGAACTTTGAAGGACTCTGGGTTTCTTAAGGAGTCCTTCGAAGACCGGCCGCTACCCGGCTCACCCGCCGTAGGTACCTAAAACATCCTTCGCTAGAACGACCCAAAACACTCACGACCCAGGCACCCGCTGGTCCGGGGCGGCGGCCCGCCACACCGAGCCGCGCTCACGCTTCGGAGTTACGGTGGCCTGGTGACGATCACCGGGTTCTTCTCCTCCTTCGAAACGGGTGATCCGCAGCCGCTGGATCCGGCGTTGCGTGTGGGTACCGGACCACGGTCGTCGCCGACGGCGAAGACGGGCGTCGGGTTCACCGGCGCGCACGCCCTCCGCTTCGAGGGCCCGCTTCGGGCGACGCTGTTCGAAGTGGACATCGAGGTCACCGGCCATACCGAACTGTCCTATGTGGTCTTTCCTGAAGACGCCGAGACCGTCCCCACCTATCGCAGCACCTTCGTCGCGCTCGACGTCGAGTTCGCCGACGGCACCACCGCCGGATTCAGCGCGAAGACGCAGGGCATGGACAAGACGCTGTACGTCGATCAGTGGAATCTCGTGCGCCGCAGCCTCGGCGCCTTCGCCGGACGGCGGATCACCCGCATCGTCCTGGTCAGCGAACCACCGGACGGCGAAAGCACGGGCTGGATCGACGACGTCCGGGTCGCCGACCGCGCTGTGGAAGCACAAGAGCCGGTCGACCACGTCCGCACCACACGCGGCACGCATTCGAGCGACAAGTTCTCGCGCGGCAACAACTTTCCCGCCACGGCCGTCCCGCACGGTTTCAACTTCTGGACCCCGGTCACCGACGCGGGCGTCACCAACTGGCTCTACAGCTACCACCGGCACAACGACGCCGCGAACCGACCGGCACTGCAGGCGTTCGCGTTGTCGCATCAGCCGAGCCCGTGGATGGGCGACCGGCACACCTTCCAAGTGATGCCGGGGATCGGCCCGGTCGAACCGGACCGCGGCCGCCGCGCGCTCGCGTTCTCCCATGACGACGAGATCGACCGGCCGCATCATTACGGCGTCCGGTTCGCCAACGGGGTCACCACCGATATCGCCCCATCGGATCACGCGGCCTTGTTCCGGTTCACCTTCCCGGGCGATCGGGGCTGGCTGTTGTTCGACAACGCCCGTAACCGAGGAGGCATCCGGCTCGACGCGGCGAAAGGCGTGGTCACCGGGCACACCTGGGTCCGCAGCAGGCTGTCGGCCGGCGCGCGGCGGATGTTCATCCACGCCGAGTTCGACGTCCCGGCCGAACGCGGCGGCAAGATCCGGCGTCCACTGTGGCGCACGGTCACCGGATTCCTGGAGTTCGCGGCCCCCGAAGTGACGATGCGGATCGCGACGTCGCTGATCAGCCTCGCCCAGGCGAAACGCAACCTCGACCTGGAGATCCCGGACGGCACCGGCTTCGAGCAAGTCCGCGACAACGCCCGCGACGCCTGGTCGGAGGTATTGGGCCGCGTCGAGATCGAGGGCGCGACCGAGGACCAGCGCACGACGTTCTACTCCAACCTCTACCGCCTGTTCCTCTACCCGAATTCCGCGCACGAGGACACCCCGAAGGGCGTCCGCCACGCGAGCCCGGTCGTCCGCCGCTTCCGGCCCAGCACCCGCACCCGGACCGGCGCGAAGGTCGTGGACGGCGAGATGTACGTCAACAACGGCTTCTGGGACACCTACCGCACCACCTGGCCCGCATATGCGCTGCTCACGCCCGCCCGGTGCGGGCGGATGATCGACGGCTTCGTCCAGCAGTACCGCGAGGGCGGCTGGATCTCGCGTTGGTCCTCCCCCGGGTACGCCAACCTCATGACCGGCACCAGTTCCGACGTCGCGTTCGCCGACGCCTACCTCAAGGGTGTGCGCGGCTTCGACGTCGAGGCCGCTTACGACGCGGCGCTGAAGAACGCGACGGTGACGCCTCGCGGGCAGAGCGTCGGCCGGAAGGGCCTGCACGAGTCGATCTTCCTCGGGTTCACGCCAACATCCGTCCACGAAGGCCTGTCGTGGGCGCTGGAGGGCTGCGTCAACGACTTCGGCCTGGCCAATCTCGCCGAAGCACTCGGGCACCACGACGACGCCGCGTATTTCCGGCAGCGTTCACAGCAGTACGCCAACCACTTCGATCCCCGGATCGGGTTCTTCCAGGGCCGCGACCGCGACGGCAGCCGTCACTTCGCCGCCGAGGGGTACGACCCGGAGGCGTGGGGCGGCGACTTCACCGAGACGAACTCCTGGAACACCGCCTTCTCCGTCCCTCACGACGGCGCCGGGCTCGCCGCGCTGCACGGCGGCACGGAAGCCCTGGAGTCCACATTGGACACCTTCTTCGCGACTACGGAGACCGGCCGCAAACCGGGTTCCTACGGCGGGCTGATCCACGAGATGACCGAGGCTCGCGACGTCCGGATGGGCCAGTACGGGCATTCCAACCAGCCGTCGCACCACATTCCCTTCATCTACAACTACGCCGGTGCGCCGTCGAAGACGCAGCGGATCGTGCGAGAGGTCCTTCGGCGGCTCTACGTCGGTGGCGATCTCGGCCAGGGGTATCCGGGCGACGAAGACAACGGCGAGATGTCCGCTTGGTACGTCTTCGGCGCGCTCGGGTTCTACCCGCTGGCCATGGGCAGCCCCGAGTACGCGATCGGGTCGCCGCTGTTCACCAGGGCGACCATTCACCTGGAGAACGGAAAGGACCTGGTCGTCGACGCGCCCGGCAACACCGCGGACACCGTCTACGTCCAGGGCCTGACGATCGACGGCCGCGAGCACGAGAGCAGTACGCTCCCGCATTCCGCGCTGGACGGCGGCGCCGTGCTGGAGTTCACGATGGGTGATAAGCCCTCGGACTGGGGCCGGTCCCCCGCCGAGCCGTCCGATCCGCGTCCTTTGTCGGACATCACGGTCGGCGCCGGCGCGCTGTTCGACGACACCACCAAGACCGAGATCACCTTCCCGTCCGGCAATCCGGTCATCGACTTCCCCGTCGAGGACACCCCTCGCGACGTCGTGATGTACACGCTGACCTCGGGAAGCCGCCGGGGTGATCCGCGTTCGTGGGTGCTGGAGGGCTCCGGCGACGGCGAGCGCTGGACGCTGCTGGACCAGCGCGAGGGTGAGACGTTCCGCTGGCGCCGCCAGACCCGGCCGTTCGCCCTCGCGGAGCCTGCCAGGCACGCCAGATACCGTCTTCGCATCACCTCGTCCACCGCCCGGCGGGTCACCCTCGCCCAAGGAGAGCTGCTCGCCCGATGATCTCGCGCATCACCCAGGCCACGACCGACCGTCTGGTCGCCTCCGATCCCGGCCTGGTCCGGCTCCGGCTCGGTTTCTCGGCAGTGCTCAGCATCATCGTCGCGGTGCTGGCCATCCTGCCGTTCCATCAGCCGCTCACCATCACGCTGGTCGCCGCGATCGCGGCGATGACCTCCGCCTTCACCGTCAACGACGACACTCCGGGACAACAGGCGGTGACGCTGATACTGGCGCTGCTGCTCGGGGCGGCGTCACTCACCGCGGCGAGTGTCGGCTCGGCGGTGCCGCCGCTGGACAGCGTCGTGTTCGTCCTGCTGATCTTCGTGGCGGTCTACGCGCAGCGGTTCGGTTCGCGTGGGATCGCGCTGGGGTCGATCTCGTTCTTCCTGTTCTTCTTCGCGATGTTCCTGCAGACGCATCTGAAGCAGGTCCCGGTGCTGCTGCTGGCGCTGGGCATCGGGATCGCGGCGAACGCGGTGGTCCGGTTCGTGCTGCTGCGGCGTCACCGGGAGGCGGAGTTCCTCCGCGTCCGGCGGGCGTTCCGTGCGCGTCTGGCGGCGGTGGTCCGGGCGTCCGAGGACTATCTCGCCGTCGGCGGCAGTGAACGCACCCGCAAACGGCTCCGGACGATGAATTCGCGCCTGCACGAGTCCGTGCTGCTCATCGAGGACGCCGCACCCGAGGTCACCAGCGCCGATTCGGTGAGCAGGCTCCGCCGCCGCGCGATCGAGGTCGAGCTGGCGGTGCAGTGGCTGACGATCACCGTGCAGCGCACCTGCGCGGAGGACCTCGGCGAGGACGTCCGGGACGACCTCATCGCGCGGCTGCGACGGTTCCGGTCGCTGATCGAACGCGATCCGCGGGAACTGCCGCTGATCAGCGAGACCGAAGAATTCAGCAAGATGCTGGTGGAAGGCAGCCGGATCGACGAGCACGCCGCATCCGGTGACGGGGTCCGCCGGGCCATCGCGGAACTCGCGCTGGCCGACGTGCGGGCGCAGCGGGTCGCCGAGCACGACGTCAGCGATGCCGCCGACGACCCCGAAGAGCCGGAAGTTCCCGACGAGGAGAAGTCGGCGGCGTTCGCGTACGACAACCAGACCCGCAGCGCGATCCAGGCCGTGGTGGGCGGGGGGCTCGCGGTCCTCGGCGGGGAACTGGTGTCGAGCCAGCGGTGGTACTGGGCGGTCCTGACGGTGTTCGTCGTGTTCATCGGCTCGTCGACAGCCGGGGCGACCTTCGTGAAAGGCGTCCGGCGGCTCGGCGGGACGCTGATCGGCATCGTGGGCGGGCTCGTCCTGACGTTGCTCGTGTCGGGCAGCGTGCCGGCGACGCTGGCGCTGATCCTGGTGTGCGTCTTCGGCATGGTCTACATGGCACGGGTGTCGCAAGTGATCATGGCGTTCTTCATCACCAGCATGCTCGGCCTGCTCTACAGCCTGCTGGGGACGTTCAGTCTCGAAGTGCTGTGGATCCGGGTCGCGGAGACCGCGGTGGGTGCGGCGGCGGGGGTGCTCGCGGCGGTGGTGATCGTCCCGGTGCGCACCCGCGCGGTGATGCTGGACGACGTCTCGACGCTGCTGGACGAACTGGACGAGTTCGTCCTGAAGGCCGCGGGCCTGCTGACCGGCGCGGAGAACGTGAACGTCATCGAGAAGTCGCGGGATCTGGACCGGGCGGTGGACAAGGTCCGCACGACGATCGAGCCGCTCACCCATCCGGTGAATCTCAGCAGCCGCCGTGACTACGGCTGGCATGTGCTGACGACGGTGGAGACCATCGCCTTCCGCGCCCGGCACGTCGCGGCGCGGTCGCAGGCCGGGCTGCTGCTCACCGAGGCGGACCGGTTGCTGCTGTACACCGGGCGGATCCGGGAGAACATCGCGGTGCTGCGGAAGGCGATCGGCGATCCGGGTGGTTTGGGGCACGGAACACTGGTCCGGGACGACGGAACGCCGGTGGCGGACCGGATCGACGATCCGCGGGCGCGTTCGGTACTGACCAGTCTCGGGCATCTCGACGAGACGGTCATCGCGCTGGGCCGCGCGTTCGGGGTGGTGGCCACCGATCCGATCCCGACCGGGAAAGGGTGACGGCCTTCTTCGTCGACATTCGAAGAAGGCCGCCGCCTCAGGGATCGGTTCTACGGTTTGGGACACGGCTTCCAGGAGAAGTGGTACGTGGTCTTGATGGCACCGTCGGTCGAGTCCATGGTGACGAAACTGGTGGTCTTCTTCGGATCGGAAGTGCCGACCGCGGTCCGCAATTCCGTGTTGATGTTGAAGTTCCGGTCCTCACCACAGGGCTTGTAGACGATGGCGCCGACCTCGATCTCGTCGGTGAACTGCCAGTTGTCCTCGACCGGTCCCTTCAGGTTGTGGTTCACGTAGGACGTCGGCGAATTACCCTGGAAGTAATAGTTAGCCCGTTCCAGTCCCGTGGCCCCCGCCGCCAGCGACGCGAAACCGCGATAGTCCGCGCTCGCGATACCGTAGGTGAAACCCTGTGGCACGTGCACGTAGAGATTGAGCTGACAATTCTTACGCAGATCGGTCGGTTTGGCACCGACGCCGACCTGAGCCGTGTACTCGCTGTAGGTCACCGTGAAGGCGGTGTTGTCCGGCGACACGGAAATAGCGGAGGTACCCGGTCTGCATCCGGTTCCATTCACGGTCACGACGTCGATGACTATTTTGTCGGTAGGCAACGGCGGTGGTACCCAGCCATTCGTAGTGACAACCGATGAGAAAAGCGTTACGGCAGCAACCAGCGCATTGAGCATGGGATCCTTCCCAAAACTTCCACACGGCGGGAAACTGGGCGAATTCGGTATTAGCGAGACGATCTTTTCCCTGCCGCCCGCCGATCGGACGAAAATGGTTTCGGTCACCGGCATTCCGGGTGACCGGCGAAAATGGGCTCGCCGATAACACTCGCCGCCGCCGGAGGATGGCGACGACGAGCAGGAGCTGTGTCCCTGGTCAGGGCGGCCAAGGTCGGTGACCATGGACGGAGCTGGGTGCGACGGCCTTCTTCCGGGCCGGGAAGCAGGCCGTCACCCAGGGAGGTCAGGAGGTCGGGCAGACCTTCCACGAGAAGTGGTACGTGGTCTTGAACGAGCCGTCGGTTGAGTCCATCGTGATGAAACTGGTGGTCTTCTTCGGGTCCGACGCGCCGGCCCCGACCCTCAGTTCCGTATTCACGTTGAGGTTCCGGTCCTCACCGCACGGCTTGTAGATGATGACGCCGCCTTCGGCCTCGTCACGGAATTGCCAGTTGTCCGACAGCGGGCCGTTGACCGCGTGGCTCACCTGCGCGGTCGGCGAATTACCCTGGAAGTAGTAATTCGCCCGCTGCAGCGCCTTGGAGCCCGATTCGAGCGAGGCGAAACCGCGATAGTCGGCGCTGGCGATGCCGTAGGTGAAGCCCTGCGGCACGTGGATGTTGAGGTTCAGCTGGCAGTTCTTCCGGAAGTCGGTCGGCTTCGCGCCGACGCCGACCTGTGCGGTGTATTCGCTGTAAGTCACGGTGAAAGCACTGTTGTCCCTGGCGACGGCGACCGCCGACGAACCCGGCGGACAGCCGGAACCATTGACGGTGATCACGTCGATGGTGACGCGGTCGGGTGGGTTCGTCGCCGGCGGCGGGGACCAGCTGTTCGGTGTTATTATCGACGAGAAAAGTGATATGGCGGCAACCACTGCGCTAAGCATGGGGTCCTTCCCGAAAACTTCCACACGGGGGGCGGGGATCTGGGGCGGACTCATATTAGCGAAACGATCTTCACGGCGCCGCCCGCCGATTGGACGAAGCCGCCCCGGCAATCGGTTCATGAAAACACTTCGGACTCTGTAACCGTTTTCCGGGGCCGGAGAAACACCATCGGCCCCGGAAAACACCCTTCGTTTCTCACAGTATGAAAGAATGATTCTCTGAATTCGGCGTTGACGATTTCGCGAAGACAGGCGGGATCAGGCGGCGGCGAGGCTCGCGGCTTCACCGAGCACCGCCACCGAGGCGGGATCCCAGTGTCCGGCGGTGATCACCACGGCGTGGTCCAACCCCCACGAGGCGAAGTCCGCGCACCGGCGCGCGAAGTCCTTTGAGGACTCCCCCGGTGCCAGTCGGGTGGCGATCGTCTTCTCGATCTCACCGGACGGCCGCCCGACGTCGTCGCAGTGCCGCGCGAGAACGTCCAGCTGCCCGCGTACGGTCTCGCCGCCGTCGGGGACGTCGAAGAGATTGCACGCGTCGCCGTACTCCGCGACGAGCCGCAAGGTCCGCTTCGGCCCGGTGCCGCCGATGAGCACCTTCGGCCGGTTCACCGGCAGGGGGTTGTTCACCGGCCGTTCGAGCCGGTAGTGCCGTCCGGTGAACGGAGACGCGTCGCCGTCCCACATCCGCCGCGCGATCCGGAGGATCTCCTCCAGCCGCTCGAATCGTTCCGGGACCGGCGGCAGCGACAGTCCCATCGCGCGTGCCTCGTCTTCCTGGTAGCCCGCGCCGATCCCCAGCCAGGCCCGGCCCCGCGAGAGGACGTCCAGCGTGGTGACGGCCTTGACCAGCACCGCCGGAGCACGGAAGGTGGCGGCGCTGACCATCGTGCCGAGCTTGATCCTGGAGGTGGCCGAGGCGAGGAACCCGAGGGTCGTGTACGCCTCCAGCATTTCCGAGTCGGGGACACTGCCCGGCGCGCCCTGCAGGAGATGGTCGGCGACCCACAAGGTGTCGAGGTCGCTCTCATCGGCTATCCGGGCGACCTCGGCGAGCCCGTCGACCAGCCCGGCTTGCCCACCGGGCCAGGAGAAATCGGTGACGCTGACGCTGACGCGCATGATCGTTCCTTCTCAGCTTCCCGTGGGGCGCGCGAACGACGGCGGTCCGCCGATCGGGCTCAGATGGATGCCGGCGATGAGCCAGCGGTCGTCGTCGCGGACGAATACGTGGGTGACCCGGAACCGGCCGTCGACCCGGTCACCCTTGTGCGTGCCCTCCTGGGCGTGCACGCCGACCGACACCGCGGCGGTGCCGTAGTCGCGGATCTCGGCTTCGGTCCAGTCGAGCTTCTCGGTGACCAGGTCGCCGCCTCGGTAGCGCTCCAGCCATTGCGGTTTGCCGAGTACGAAGCCCAGCGGCCCGACCAGGGTGAAGTCGGCCGCGGTCATCGCGTCGAGTGCTTCGGTGTCGCCCTTGACCTCGGCGTCGGCCCAGCGGGCCCCGAGGTCGCGGATCTCCTTCTCCGTACCACGCATGGCATTTCCTCCGTTCTCGTTCGATGGTGACAACGTTAGATATCGAACGATTAGATGTCAAACCCTTAGAGTGATGCGCTATGCTTCGGACGTGCGAAAACCCACCACGGCACCCATCGGGGTCGTCCTCGCCAAGACCGCCAAGACCGTCGGACGCGCCTTCGACCAGGCACTGGCCACCGAGGGCGGCTCACAGCCGGTATGGCAGATCCTGATCACCCTCAAAACCAGGCGCCTGGCCAACCAGCGGGAACTCGCGGCCGCCGTCGGCATCCAGGGCGCCACACTCACCCACCACCTCAACGCGATGGAAAGCACCGGACTGATCACCCGGCGGCGTGACCCGGACAACCGGCGAGTGCATGTCGTCGAACTCACCGACGAGGGTGAAACGGTCTTCCACCGCCTCGCGAAGGCCGCCATCGCGCACGACAAACGGATCCGCGCCGGGTTCAGCGACGAAGAGATCACCACACTGGCGAGCCTGCTGACCCGGCTCACCGCGAACGTCGCCGATGACGGCATCGATCAAGAAAACAGTGACTGGACGCACCCGAACGCTGACTCGGGACAGGACTAGCATCGCGGTACAAAGTCGATGTCGCCTCAAGCTGGAGAACCGCAATGACCCAAGCCCCTGTCAACGTCACCGTCACCGGTGCGGCCGGCCAGATCGGCTACGCGCTGCTCTTCCGCATCGCGTCCGGTCAGCTGCTCGGCCCGGACACCCCGGTGAAGCTGCGGCTCCTGGAGATCCCGCAGGCGGTCAAGGCGGCTGAGGGCACCGCGATGGAACTCGACGACGGCGCGTTCCCGCTGCTGTCGGGCATCGACATCTTCGACGACCCGAAGCAGGCCTTCGAGGGCTCCAACGTCGCCCTGCTCGTCGGCGCCCGCCCCCGCGCCAAGGGTATGGAGCGCGGCGACCTGCTCGAGGCCAACGGTGGCATCTTCAAGCCGCAGGGCGAGGCCATCAACGCCGGCGCCGCGAGCGACATCAAGGTCCTCGTGGTCGGCAACCCCGCCAACACCAACGCCCTCATCGCGCAGGCGCACGCACCCGACGTCCCGGCCGACCGCTTCACCGCGATGACCCGCCTCGACCACAACCGCGCCCTCGCGCAGCTGTCGAAGAAGCTCGGCGTACCGGTGACCGAGCTGAAGAAGGTCGCGATCTGGGGTAACCACTCCGCGACCCAGTACCCCTCGATCGCGCACGCCGAGGTATCCGGCAAGCCCGCGACCGAGGTCCTCACCGACCAGCAGTGGCTGGCCGACGAGTTCATCCCGACCGTCGCCAAGCGCGGCGCGGCGATCATCGAGGCCCGCGGCCTGTCCTCCGCCGCGTCGGCCGCCTCCGCGGCGATCGACCACGTGCACACCTGGGTCAACGGCACCCCCGAGGGTGACTGGACCTCCGCGGCCGTCGTCTCCGACGGCTCCTACGGTGTTCCCGAAGGCCTGATCTCGTCGTTCCCGGTCACCGCCGCGAACGGCGAGTACAAGATCGTCCAGGGCCTGGAGATCGACGACTTCTCGCGCGCCCGCATCGACGCCTCCGTCGGCGAACTCGCCGAAGAGCGCGACGCGGTGAAGAAGCTCGGCCTCATCTGAGCCCGAACCACCCGGCGAAAGGCGGCCACGTCCTTCGGGACGCGGCCGCCTTTCCGTTCGTCAGCCAAAAAACTCCCGCGCCGGGCGCGGCACCCACAACAACGCGACCAGCACGATCTGCACGACCGCGACCACCGGGATCACCGCGTGGAACATCGGCGAAGACGTCCACGAGAACACGCCGAACACCACCGACAGCAACTGTGTGACAGTGGTCAGACGCCGCGTCCACGGCCGCCCGGTCCCGAGCTTCCACGCCGGCACCACACACAGCACCAACAGGATCGGCGTGGAACACCGCCCCGGACTCGATCGCGACCTCGGCGGACCGGACGACCTCGGCCTGCCCGAAACCCGGGTACAGCGCCGCGATCTGCTCGCGCAACGCGTTCTCGTTCGCCCACATCACCAGCGGGATCACCAGATGGCTCACCGCCACGGCGATCAGCAGCGCCCGCGACAACCGCACCACTCCCGGCGCCGGGGCCCGCGTGACCGTCGTCATCAGCTCGCCCGCCGTTCCGCACCGATGATCGTGTCGAGGTTGGCGCGGGTGACTTCCAGCGCACCGATCGCCTCGTCGATCCGGTTCCGCTGCCGCAGCAAACCATCGACCAGCTCCGGGCAATCCGGCGTCAGCCAGCCGTCCTCGTCGACGATGCACGGCAGGATCTCCAGGATCTGCGCCGTGTTCAGCCCGGCCCCCAGCAAGACCCGGATCCGCCGCACCACCGCCACATCGGCGTCGCCGTACACGCGATACCCGCTCGGCCGCCGCTCCGGCCTCAGCAACCCCTGCTCCTCGTAGTACCGCAACGCACGCTCGCTGACACCCGTCCGCCGTGCGAGTTCCCCGATCCGCATCCGCACCCCAGGCTTGACTCTGACGTCAATGTGAAGGTTTAGCTTAGCCGCCATGACCTCCGTGACCGTCCTCGGACTCGGCCCCATGGGACACGCCCTCGCCACCGCGTTCACCGTCGCCGACCACCCCACCACCGTCTGGAATCGCACACCAGGCAAGGAAAACGGCCTCGACGCCACCATCGCCGGAACCGCCGCCGAAGCGATCACGGCCAGCTCGCTCATCCTCGTCTGCGTACGGGACTACTCGGTGGCACAGTCCATTCTCGACACTGACGCCCTCAAAGGCCGCACCCTGGTGAACGTCAGCGGTGGCTCACCACGACAAGCCCGCGCAATGGCGACCTGGGCCGCCGAACACGGCATCGGCTACCTCGACGGCGTGATCGTCGCGACGACCGAAGCCATCGGTGGCCCCGAAGCCGCCCTGTTCTACAGCGGACCGACAGACGTCTACGAGACACATCGATCGACCCTCGCCGCTTTGGGCGAGAACGCCAACTACCTCGGCCAAGACCCAGGCCGTGCCGCCGCGTTCGACGCCTCCCTGCAGGACATGCTCTGGACGTCGATGAGCGGCGTGATCCACATGTTCACCCTCGCCAAAGCGGAAAACATCGCCGCCACCGACATCGCAGGCCACGCGAAGGCGATGCTCGGCTTCTTCCCGGACATGATCGACCAGCTCGCCGGACAGGTCGGCACCGGCCGGTTCCCCGGCGACGGCGGCACCCTCACCTCCACCGCGGCGACGATGGACCACATCCTCGACGCCATCCGGGCACAAGGCCTCGACAACGGCGTCCTCAGCGCCGCCCGCGCCGACGTCCAGCGAGCCATCGACGCCGGGCACGGCTCGGACGGATTCGGCAGGCTCGCCGCACTCTAGGAAGTCGCGCCCCTCGCCAGGTTCTGCCGGCTGAACACCTCGCGAAGAACTCGCCTGTCGCCCTGGAGATCTCCCGAAGAGAGTGCCTGGTCGATCGTGAGCCCGCCGACCGCGAGCCCGATGACGACCTCCGGCGCGGCGCTGAAGACCGTGTCCGGCCGCTCATCGGGCCCCGCGATCGCACTGGGGCCGTCCTCGTCGACCCGAAGGACCATGAGGAAGCCGTCCGTCTCGACGCCGAGCTCCACCGGAGGACTCGCGGTCACCCCCCGGAGCAGGCCGGGGAGAGCGAGAGCCAGCCAGCGCGGCTGGAACGCATCGCCCTCACGTCCGGTCATCATCAACGGCGCACCCCACCTGCCGAGCGCCTCCATCGGTTCGCGGAGCCCCGCGCCCCACGGCGTCAGCGCGTAGACGACACCCGTCTCCTCCAGACGGCGCTCGACGATCCCGTTCGCCTCCAGGGTCCGCAGCCGTTCCGCCAGGAGGTTGGTCGCGATCCCCATGAGCGAGGTCTTGAGCTCGGTGTAGCGCATCGGTCCGGGGAGCAGTTCTCGTACGACCAGGAGGGTCCAGCGGTCACCCACGACGTCCAGGGTGCGCGCGAGGCCACAGAACTGCCCGTAGGAGCGGGGACTCTTCGCCGTTCGGTTGACTTTGTCCATCGTGGTTGATTATATCAAGCGCGCGGACCAGCGTCGAGGGAAGGAGCTCCGCATGGAGTTGAACATCAATTGGCTGGCCGTCGTGGTAGCGGCCGCGGCCGGGATGGGCATCGCCATGGTCTGGTACGGAGGATGGCCCTTCCTCGGCGTCTGGCGGGAACTGACCGGAGTGACCGAAGAGGACTCCAAGAGGGCAGGCAAGGCTCCCTTCGCCGTCCTCCTGCCATCGATCCTCGTCACCGCATTGGTACTCGCCGTCGCCTGCTCCATCGTGTCGGGCTTCTTCGGCAGCGACCCACTCTGGCTCGACCTGGCCGTCGGTTTCGCGATCTGGCTCGGGTTCTCGCTGACGACCTTGGCCCAGCACAACGCGTTCGAGCAGAAACCAACGCGCCTCATCGTGCTCAACAACGCCTACCAGCTGACGCTTTTCCTTGGCATGACACTCGCCATCGGATTGCTGCAGTGACAGTCGTGCGGGACCGTATGGATGCCGGATCATCTAACGCGTCAAAATCCACACGGTTACCGGGCGCCACCCACGACCAGTCTTTGCGGATCTTGTCTGTAGTGCTTGAAGTTAGTCTTGTACTTTGCCCAAATGTATAGGTCGTTATACACTTTAAGAATCAAGACTGGCCAGCTTGGCGTCGACGATAAGCACGCTGCTGACAGGCCCTTGAGCAGTAGTCCCGCGGCCTGCCTCGCACTCCCCCGTCCAGCGGCTTCCCGCATACGACACACTCCCCTCCCCCGGTTTCGTCACGGATTACCTCACTCCCCTGACGTTCGACGAGTGCCTCGATACCGTCGAGGGTCCGCTGCAGCCCGAACTCGAACGGGTCCAGTGGCTCGTCCATTCCCCCGCTCTCCCACAGCCTCCCCAAGGCCGGGTATGCGTCGAAACGTTCGAACAGCGACTCGCGCTCACTCCACCAGGTCTCATGGGAGACGCCGGTACGCCGTTGCAGGTCAGCGGTGTCCTCGGCCTGGCCGGCGACGGAATGGACGAAACCACCGAGCAGATTCACCACGGCGATGACCTGTGCGGGCGCAAGGCCGCTCCGCGAGGCGACGTCCAGCGCGTGGTCGTAGCCGGCCATGATGTTCGGCCCCGGCAGGCGCCGGGCTCCCGCACTGTGCACCAGCCACGGATGCCGCTGGTGCAGTTCCCATGCCCGCCGCGCCCAGCGTTCGAGGCCTGTCCGCCAGCCGAGACCGTCCGCGGGCTCCACCGGGAACTCGCCATACACGGCGTCACGCATGAGTTCCACCAGTTCGGCTTTCCCTGGCACGTACCGGTAGAGCGACATCGTGGTGGTGCCGAATCGTTCCGCGACCTTGCGCATCGAGAGCGCGGTGAGCCCCTCGGCGTCCGCGACCTCAACCGCCGCCGCGACGATCCGGCCGAGACTCAGCCCCGGCCGATCCGGCTCGGGTGCCCCCCACAGGAGTTCGATCGCACGCTCCGGATCCGGAGGCACGTCGTCTTCCGCCACAGTCACTCCCTTGACGCTCGTCGCTCGATCGTGTTTAGCTGATAAACCTCAGTTTATCCCATAAACACATCCCAGGAGCGCTTCCGCATGCCTGAAGTCAGGTTCCACGTGTCCCCCGACGGCCAGGACGACTGGCCCGGCACCCTTGAAAAGCCCTTCGCCACACCGAAGGCGGCACAGGACGCCGTCCGCGCCGTCACCGCCGGAATGACCGGGGACATCGTCGTCTCCTTCACCGCCGGTGTCTACCACCTCGAAGAAGGCCTCGCCTTCGACGACACGCTGGCCGATTCCGGCGCCAACGGCTTCCGCGTGATCTACCAGGCGCAGGGCTACGCAACAGCCGGGCGACAGCAGGTCGTGCTGAGCGCCGGCCGCGAGATCACCGGATGGTCGGCCGACGCCGTCGGCGTATGGACGGCGCCGATCGGCGATCTCGAACCGCGGCGGCTCACTGTGGACGGCCTGCCTGCCGCGAGGGCGAGCAAGAACGAACTTCCCGGCATCGTGACGAAAACAGCGACCGGTTACGTCACGGACAATGCGGAGCCACAGTCGTGGCCGGACCCCTCGGGACTCGAGTTCGTCTACCCCGGCGTCTACCCGTGGTCCGAAGCCCGGCTCGCGGTCGCGTCGATCTCCGGTGACGACTCCTCGACCACCATCACCATGGCTCAACCCGCCTTCGACAACGCCAAGTCCCTCTACGACTCGAAGTGGTACGGCGACGGCGGAGACGGGATCTGGGACGGCCTCGCCGCGCCTTCCGTACTCGAGAACAATGTGGCGTTCCTGACCGAGCCCGGCACCTTCGCCGTCGACCGCACCGAACAGGGCAAGCACGTCCTGCATTACCGTCCGCGTCCCGGCGAGGAGATCGGCAAGACCATCGTTGTCGCCCCGGTGCTCGAAACGCTCGTCAGCGGGCAGGGTGTCCACGATCTCGTGCTACGCGGCTTCACCTTCGCCGACGCGGGCTGGTCAGGTCCCACTCGCACCGGCGGGTACTTGCACTATCACGGCAACGCCCGCTACGAGCAGGGCGAGTTCCAGAAGATCGACCTCGGCCTGGACGTCGGTTACGTGCACGTCCCGGCCAGCCCGGTCGAGTTGCCCGCCAACGTCAGGTTCGCTTCGGTCAGCCGGGTCACGGTGGAAGACAACCACTTCACCCGCCTCGGCGCGGGCGGACTGAGCATCGAGGACAGCACCGACGTCGAGGTCCGGGCGAATGTCTTCGACGAGATCTCGGGCAGCGGGATCGCCGTCCACGCCAGCACCCGGATCTCGGTCGAGGACAACCTCCTCCACCACATCGGCACCGAGTACCGCGGCTCGTCCGCCGTCCTGGTGGTCGAATCGGAAGAGACCACCGTGGCGCACAACGAGATCCACGACGTCCCGCACAACGGCATCGTGATCACCGGTGGCAAGCGGGCCAAGGGCACCCAGGTAATCGCGAACCTCGTCGAACGCAGCATGACGAAACTGATGGACGGCGGCGGGATCTACCTCTCCGCACCGCAGGGAGCGTCGTTCGCCGGCGGAGCGGTGGTCCGCGGCAACGTGATCCGGGACGTCCTGACCTCGTACAACTTCGGGCTCTACGCCGATTACGGCGCAGCGTGGATCACCGTCACCGGCAACATCGTCCACCGGGCGGACACGCCGATCGTGCTCAACGTCGGCCCGCCGATGGAGAACGTCGCCTTCGTCGGCAACTTCTGGGACGTCCGGCCCGACGGCTACGACGACCCGCCCAAAACGGTGACCGTGGCCGGGAACACCGTGCTGCCCAAGGAGACCTTCGAGGAAGCGGTCCAGGCCGACCCGGCGGGAGCCGACATCCTCGCGCGGGCCGGGCGCCGTGATCTGAAACGATGATCAGCGCTCCTGCCGGGCATCTGTCCGGCAGGAGCCGCACCGGCCACGCCACCCGAGGAGACCACACGCCATGCCGACCCCGTCCACGGAAGCCACCGGGACACGTCAACGCCTCGCGCGGATCGCGACCGAGGTGCTCGCCCCGTGGGTCTGGGTGCTCGGCCTGCCACTGATCGTCGCCTGGAAGGTCACCGGGTACCACTTCGGCGAGACGGTGCTCTGGGGGCTGATCGTCGGCGTGACCGGTTCGCTGATCCCGATGGCCGTGATCGTTCGTGGCGCCAGGAAAGGCAAGTGGGACAGCCACCACGTGACGGATCGCGCCGGGCGCCTCGTCCCGTTCGCGGTATGCATCGGCTCGCTCGCCGCCGGGTTCGTCATCCTGATCGCCGGGGGCGCCCCGTACGAGATGATCGCGCTCGCGGCCGCCGAACTCGTTTGCCTGGTCGCCGCCCTCGCAATCACCTTCGGCCTCAAGTTCAAGATCTCGATGCACGCGATGGTGGCGGCAGGCGCGGCAGTCATGCTGATCCGCGTCTACGGGCCCTGGCTCGCGCTCCTCTTTCTCGCCGTCGGCTGGGTCTGCTGGTCCCGCGTCGAACTCGGCGACCACACCAGGGCCGAAGTCACCGCGGGAACGGCTGCCGGTGTCTTCCTCGGCGGTGGTACTTATCTTTTTCTCGCGGCGATTCTCGCCTGACGGCCAGCCGTATAGGTCGTTATACAGTCAACTCGCGTTCGCCGACCCGCGTATACCTTCGGCGAGTTCCGCCAGATCGGCAGTGGCGGCGAAGAACCGCTCCCCTGCCCCGACGACCACGCCCCGCTCCCTCGCCGCAGGAGCCAGTGCCACGGCCGCTTTCCCGCAACTCCCCGCCCAGCTTCCGGACGCCGGACGCCACTCCTGAACGCGGCTTCCCTGCCTGGTCCTAGGGGTCCAGGCAGGGAAACCGTCAGGGTCGTCAGGCCCCGGCGAGGCCGCGGCGCTTCAGCAGCGGCTCGATCTCCGGGTCGCGGCCACGGAACGCGCGGAAGGCGGCCATCGGGTCGATGCTTCCGCCACGACCGAGCAGCTCGCGGCGGAAGTGGTCACCGTTCTCCCTGCTGAGCCCGCCGTTCTCGCGGAACCACTGGACGGTGTCGGCGTCGAGCACCTCGCTCCAGATGTAGGAGTAGTACCCGGCGCTGTAGCCGCCGCTGAAGATATGCGCGAAGTAGGTGGTGCGGTAGCGCGGCGGCGCGGCCTCCAGCGCGACACCGGCCTTCGTCAGCGCCTCGACCTCGAACCGCTGGACGTCGTCGATCTTGTCCTCGGTGCCGAGCGCGTGCCACGCCTGGTCCAAAAGGGACGCCGCGAGGTACTCGGTCGTCGAGAAACCTTCGCCGTACTGCTGCGACGCGAGGAGCTTGTCGATCTGCTCCTGCGGCAGCGGCTCACCGGTCACGTGGTGCTTGGCGTAGTTGGCCAGCACCTCGGGCCACAGCATCCACATCTCGTTGACCTGCGAGGGATACTCGACGAAGTCACGCGGGACGTTGGTGCCGGAGAACGTCGGGTACTCGACGTCGGAAAGCAGTGAGTGCAGTGCGTGCCCGAACTCGTGGAACGCGGTGACGACCTCGTCGAAGGTCAGCAGCGTGGGCTCCCCCGACGGCGGCTTGGCCACGTTGAGCACGTTCACCACGACCGTCTTGGTGCCCATCAGCTTCGTCTGGTCGACGAAGTTGTTCATCCAGGCGCCGCCGCGCTTCGAGTCGCGAGCGTAGTAGTCGAGGAGGAACAGGCCGAGTTCGGCGCCGTCGGCGTCGAAGACCTCGAAGATCCGGACCTCGGGGTGGTACTTCGGCAGGTCCTCGCGCTCGGTGAAGCTCAGGCCGTACAGCTTCGACGCGGCGAAGAAGACGCCGTCGCTCAGCACGCGGTTGAGTTCGAAGTACGGCCGAAGGGCGGCGGTGTCGACCTCGAACCGGTCCTTGCGGACGCGCTCGGCGTAGAACGCCCAGTCCCACGGCCGCAGGACAGCGCCGGGGATGTCGGCTTCGAGGTAGCGCTGAAGTTCTTCCGCCTCGCCCTTGGCGTTGGCGACCGCGACCGGCGCGAGGCGTTCAAGCAGGCCGACCGCCGCTTCGGCGGTCTTCGCCGTCTCGTCCTCGATGACGTACGAGGCGTGGTCGGGGAAACCGAGCACGGCGGCGCGCTCGGCACGCAGCCGGACGATCCGGGCCACGATCTCGTTGTTGTCGAACTCGTTGCCCCGGTTGCCACGCGACACCGACGCGGTGAAGATCCGCTCGCGCAGCGCGCGGTCTTCCAGCGAGGCCAGCGCCGCCTGCGCCGTCGGCAGGGTCAGCTTGAGGACGTACTTGCCCTCCTCACCGGCGGTCTCGGCGGCGGTGGCGATCGCGTCTTCGGTGAGCCCGGCCAGTTCCGCGACGTCTTCGACGACCACCGCGAGTTCGTTGGTGTCCTTGAGCAGGTTCTGCTGGAACCGGGTCGACAGCGTCGAAAGCTGCTCGTTCAGCTCACGCAGGCGCTTCTGGTCGGCTTCGGGCAACCCGGCGCCGGCGCGACGGACGTCGGTGTGGTGCCGCTCCAGCAGCCGGAGCGACTCGGTATCGAGGCCGAGTTCGTCCTTGCGCTCGAACAGCGAGTTGATCCGGGCGAACAGCGCCGGGTTCAGGTGGATGGCGTCGGCGTGCGCGGCCAGCCGCGGTGCCATTTCCGCCTGCACGCGCTGGATCTCGTCGTTCGCGTTCGATCCGGCGAGGTTGAAGAACACGCTGGAGACGCGGGACAGCAGCCTGCCGGACTTCTCCAGCGCGACGATGGTGTTCTCGAACGTCGGCGGCTCGGCGGAACCGGCGATCCCCTCGATCTCGGCGGTGTGCTCGGCCAGACCCGCTTCGAAGGCCGGCAGGAAGTGCTCGTCGGCGATCCGATCGAACGGCGGAAGGGCGTAGGGCAGCTCACTCGGCGCGGCGAACGGGTTGTCCTGCGAAATCATCGGTGTTGCTCCCGGGTCGTCGAATCTGCTGGTCTGGCCACCCTACGGGCAGTGAGGGGCCGGTGGATGCCGTCCGTGGCGTGACGCCGCCGTCGGCGATGGTCACGCTCCGGTGGTACCGCCCACCACCGCGTCGGAGCTCTGCTTTCCCTTGCCGCGCTTGGGTTTGGGCTGCGCTTTCGGCGGCGCGATACCGGCGAGGTCGCCACCGTTGTCGTTGACCCGCAACACGAACGGACGAGTCTCGGTGTAGCGGACGACTGAAACCGACGCCGGATCGACCACGATCCGCTGGAAGGCGTCGAGGTGCTGGCCGAGTGCGTCGGCGAGGATGGACTTGATCACATCGCCATGACTGCATAAGAGCCAGACCGCGTTCTCGCCGTGCTTCGCGGTGATCCGGGCGTCGTGCGCGCGGACGGCCGCGACCGAACGGGCCTGCATCTCGGCCAGTCCTTCGCCGCCGGGGAAGATCGCGGCCGAGGGGTGCGCCTGCACTACCCGCCACAGCGGTTCCTTGACCAGATCCTTGAGCGCGCGCCCGGTCCATTCGCCGTAGTCCACTTCGGACAAACCGGGCTCCTTGACCTTGTCCAGACCACGGGCCTCGGCCAGTTTGGCGACCGTCTGGCGGCAGCGGAGCATCGGCGAGACGACCAGTTCCGCCAGCGGGACCGGCGCCAGCCGCTCGACCAGCGCGGCCGCCTGCGCCCGGCCGGTGTCGTCCAAACCGACCTTCGGGGTGCGCCCGGCCAGGACGCCCGAACCGTTCGCGGTGGACTTGCCGTGGCGCAGAAGGATCACAGTACTCACGTATGCCACCCTACGTGCCGTGCTTTGCCGGGCTCCCGCGATCAGTCCTCTTGTTGCGGTAGTTGCACGCGCAAGGACCGCAACAAGAGGACTAAACGCGAGGGCCTACAGGTGCGGGCCCGCGCCCGGGTCGAGGACACCGGTGAAGATCAGCACGAACAGCAGGACGCCGAGCACGAGCCGGTAGATCACGAACGGCACGAAGCTCTTGGTCTTGATGTACGACATCAGCCAGGCGATGACGGCGTACCCGACACCGAACGCGACCAGCGTCGCCAGGATCGTCGGTCCCCACTGTGCCGGGGCGCCGTCCTTGCCGATGTCGGTGAGCTTGTACAGCCCGGAGCCGAAGACCGCGGGCAGTGCCAGCAGGAAGGAGTACTCGGCCGCTTCCGCACGGGTGTACCCCAACAGCAGCCCGGCGCTGGTGGTGCCGCCGGACCGCGAGACACCCGGGATCAGCGCCAGCGCCTGCGCGAACCCGAACCCGAGGCCGTGCGGCACGGTCAGGTGGTCGAGGGTGCGCTCCTGCTTCCCGATCCGGTCGGCCAGCAGGAGGATCAGGCCGAATACGATCAGCGTCGTCGCGGTGATCCGCAGGTCACGGAAGGTCTCGTCGATCGCGTCCTGCAGCAGGAGACCCAGCACGACGATCGGCAGCGAGCCGATGATGATCAGCCAGCCGAGCCGGGCGTCGGGGTCCCCCCGCCAGTCCTTCTTGTAAATGGAGAAGAACCAGGCACGGAGGATCTTCCCGATCTTGCTGGAGAAGTACAGGATGACCGCGAGTTCGGTGCCGATCTGGGTCACCGCGGTGAACGCGGCCCCCGGGTCATCCCAGCCGGCGAGCGCGGCGGTGATCCGCAGGTGCGCGCTGGAGGAGATCGGCAGGAACTCCGTCAGGCCCTGGACGAGGCCGAGGACCAGTGCTTCGAACCATCCCATCAGGCGACACCTGCCAGTTCGATCGCTTCGGCGGCGACCTCAAGCGCGTGTGCGGAGCTCTCGGGGTCGGGCATGGAGGGCGCGACGGTCAGCGTCGTGACGCCCGCCCCGGCGAAGGCCTGCATCCGTTCGGCGATCCGTTCCTTGGGTCCCAGCAGGGATGTCGCGTCGATGAATTCGAGCGGGACGGCCGCCATGGCGCCCGCGTAGTCCCGGCCCAGGTACTTCTGCTGGACGTCGGCCGCTTCGCGCTCGAAGCCCATCCGGCAGGCGAGCTGGTTGTAGAAGTTCTTGTCCCGGCTGCCCATGCCGCCGAGGTACAGCGCCGCGTAACCGCGAACGGCGTCGGCGCAGGCCTCCCAGTCGTCACCGGCCACGAGCGGGACGGTGGGGACGACGTCGAAGCCCTCCAGCGAGCGCTCGGCCTTCTCCGCACCCGCCTGGATCAGCTTGAACTGCTCGCCGGCGTGCTCGGGCGAGAAGAACACCGGCAGCCAGCCATCGGCGATCTCGCCGGTCAGTTCGAGGTTTTTCGGGCCGATCGCGGCCAGATACACCGGGATCTCCTCGCGCACCGGGTGCACGGTCAGCGTCAGCGCCTTGCCTGGCCCGCCGGGCAAGGGCAGCTGGAAGTGGTCGCCGTCGTACTTGACCCGCTGACGGCTCAGCGCCTTGCGGACGATCTCGACGTACTCGCGGGTGCGGCCGAGCGGTGACGCGAACTTCACGCCGTGCCAGCCTTCGGAGACCTGCGGGCCGGAGACGCCGAGGCCGAGGCGGAATCGCCCGCCCGACAGCGTGTCCAAGGTCGCGGCGGTCATCGCGGTCGTCGCCGGTGTCCTCGCGGGGATCTGGAAGACGGCGCTGCCGACGTCGATCCGCGAGGTCTGGGCCGCCACCCAGGCCAGCACCGTCGGCGCGTCGGAGCCGTAGGCCTCCGCGGCCCAGACGACCGCGTAGTCCAGTTCGTCCGCCTTCTTCGCCAATGCCAGGTTGGCCGCGTCGTTGCCCGCGCCCCAATAGCCCAAATTCAGTCCGAGTCGCACGGCGTGAATGTATCCAGCGGAAGGTCACACCTCCGTTCAGGGTGTTGACACCGCGCTGACCCGGCCGGTGGTACTCGATCACGACACGCTCACCTGCTCCGCCGCCCGCACCTGCCTTCCGGCTAGGCTCGCCCGTCGTGGAAAAGCGACAGCTCGGCCGGTCGGGACTGCGGGTCTCGCGGATGGCCCTCGGGACCATGACGTGGGGTGGCGACACCGACTCGGAGGAGGCGGCCAGCCAGCTGGTCGCGTTCGTCGACGCCGGGGGCACGCTGGTCGATACCGCCGACATCTACAGCGAGGGCGAGAGCGAACGCGTCCTCGGCGCCCTGCTCGGCGACCTCGTCCCGCGTGACGACATCGTGCTCGCCACCAAGGCCGTCGCCCGCCGCGCCGACGGCCCGTTCGGCGGCGGGGCGTCGCGTGGAGCGCTGCTGTCCGCGCTCGACGGTTCGCTGCGCCGTCTCGGCACCGACCACATCGATCTCTGGCAGCTGCACGCCTGGGACACCACGGTGCCGGTCGACGAGACCCTTGCCGCACTCGACTACGCCGTGACCAGCGGCAAGGCCCGCTACGTCGGTGTGTCCAACTACTCCGGCTGGCAGCTGGCGACGGCCGCGGCCTGCTCCTCCGCCGTCGCCCCGCTGGTCTCGACGCAGGTCGAGTACTCGCTGCTGGAGCGCGGCGTCGATCGCGAGGTCGTACCCGCCGCCGAGCACCACGGCATCGGGGTCCTGCCGTGGGCGCCACTCGGCCGAGGTGTGCTCACCGGCAAGTACCGCACCGGGACGCCCGCCGATTCACGCGGCGCGTCGACTGTTTTCGCGGGTTATGTCGAACATCACCGGACCGAGCGCGCCGCCCGGATCGTGCAGGCGGTCGCGACCGCCGCCGACGGCCTCGGCACCTCACCGCTGGCCGTCGCACTCGCCTGGGTCCGCGACCGGCCAGGTGTGGTCGCACCCGTGGTCGGAGCCCGTGACACCGGTCAGCTGACCGGGTCGCTCACGGCCGAAGAGATCACGCTTCCGCCTGCTATCCGCTCCGCGCTCGACGACGTCAGCGCGATCGAGGTCGGCTACCCCGAACGCGGCCTTTGAGCCGTCCCGAGAACTGGATTAGGTGACTGTTGGGTGACACAGACGTGACGCGGTGGGGTTCCTGGGGGATGCTGGACAAGTCCGTTCGACGAGTAGCAGGTGGAGGCACCAAGGTGGGTCGGCTGTCCGCCGTTTCCCGGATCGCGATCCCGCTCGCCGGTGCCCTGGTGCTCTCGTCCTGTAGTACGGACGACACCCCGAACGACACGCTCCAGATCGTGCAGAATCCGGTCGCCGTCACGGCGGCCGTCTCCCCTGCCGTGACGACCAAGCCCGCCGGGTCGGTGTTCGCCGTGCCTGGCATACGGGCGATGGCGACCGACGCGATGAGCAAGACGCTGGTCGTCGCTGTTTCGGAGCCCCCGTCGCTCCGTATCTACGACCTCGCGTCGCTGGACGCCCCGAAGACGACCGTGGCCCTGCCCGGTCCCGCCGAACGGCTCACGGTGTCGGGTTCGCAGGTGCTCGCGAGCGTTCCGGACAAGGGTGTGCTGGCGAAGGTCTCCCTCCCCGGTGGGGCGCTCGAGACGACCCCGGTCGCGGGCCACCCTTCGGCCGGTCTCGCCGACGGTGACGCGACGCTGGTCTCGGTCCGCGACCGCAAGGTCGTCGAGGTGCTGTCGAAGAACGCGCCGCCGAAGACCATCACCGGCCAGATCTACAGCGCCGACGACGTGCTGAGCACCGGTGACGGCGTCGTCGTGCTCGACAAGCTGCGCACGGCCCTGTTCAGCGTCGACCTCGCGGAAGGGAAGATCGGCGAGGGTCTGCGGGCGGGCGACGGCGCCGCCAACGCGGTCACCGACGACTTCGGGCGCGTCTTCGTCACCGACGCGCGAGCGGGTGCGCTGCTGGCGTTCTCCACGACGCCGTTGCTGCTGCGCCAGCGTTTCCCCGTTCCCGGTGGGGCGTACGGCATCGCCTACGACCGCGACCGTGGCCTGGCCTGGGTCACCCTCACCGAGCGCAACGAGGTCGTCGGCTTCGACGTCCGCGGTGGGGAACCGATCGAGAAGTACCGGTTCCCCACCTTGCGGCAGCCAGATTCGGTCACCGTCGACGAGCAGGGCGGCCGTGTGGTCGTCGGCTCGGCCACCGGAGAAGGGATCCAGGTGATCACGCCATGACAGTTGTGGACGAGGCGGTGGTCGAAGGGGATTGGGAGTACCGGCGGCTGCAGTTGCCTCCCGGTGTCTCGCGGAGGGCGGCGGCAACGCAGCTGTCGATCCACGCCGAGTTCGCCGGCTGGGAACTCTCGACCGTCCGGCTCTACTCCGACGGCACGCGAAGGGTGTGGTTGCGCCGCAAGCGCACCGCCGCCCCCCTTCCCGGCCTGATCACCTGAACACGCGGGCGAGCCAGTCCGCCCAGACCTTCTCCTGCTCCGCGGGGTCGACGTCGCCGAACAGGTGATGCATGCCGACCATCGCCCCCTGGAAACCGCGGACGAACCGGAGGAACGCGTCCGGGGTCCGGATCCCGACCGTCTGCGCGTTCGCCAAGTAGACCTCGCCGTCCACCGTCGACATCGAGCCGGTGGACAGGCGGACCCGGTCCCCCGTTTCCGGCCGTCCGGCAAGGCCGAGTTCCCGGCCGAGCGTCAGCCACGCGCTGTCCCAGTCTTCGATCATCGGACCGAACACCGTCAGCGGCGCGGCTTTCCGCCCGGCGAAGCCGTTCAGGTACTCGACCAGGGTGCGGAAGAACAACTCGCCGCCCGCGGCCATCGCCTCGAACTCTTCTTCCCAGTCGTCGCCTGGGAGGAAGCCGCTCGTCACGGTCCGCAGCACGGTGCTGCCGCCGTCACGGCCCTCGATGAGGAACTCGTAGGCCACGAACCGTCCGTCCGGCGCGGGTTCCTCGCCGTAGACGAGCCGCTCCAGCGGATCCCACGCGGTGATCGCGGACGTGGGCTCATAGCCGCCGAACGCGGTCTTCACGGTGCCGCCGACACCACCGTCGACCTCGTTGCGCCCCATGAACCACGACGTGATCCCGGGACCGGTGGCGATGGCGTCCCAGACCTGTTCCGGCGTCGCATCGACCTCGAAGCGTTCCGCGATCTCGAATTCGTGGCCCATTCAGCGCTCCTCGGCTTCGGTTTTGACGCTGGGGTGGACGGCGACAACGATCCGGTGGTCGCGGCCTTGTTCGGCGCCTTCGTCGTGGTATTTGCCCACCAGGTTCGTGATCGCGACGGTGAGGTCTTCGGCGAACGCGGCCCTGTCGGCCGCGGAGGAGAACCGCACCTCGCCGTCGATCGCGAAGGTCGCGACCCGTTTGCGTGCCTTGCTGGAGCCGGTGATCAGCAGGCCGACGTCACGCACCAGCCTGCCTGCCACGGCGAGCAGCCAGCGCGCGGACAGCCGGTCCGGCGACTCGGCCGGGTCGGGCTGCACGGCGGACAGCGCGGTCGGCGAGATCACGTAGGAGGCGGCCGTCGCACGCATCATGCGCTCGGTGACGTTGCCCTTGCGGCGCTCCTCGACGAGTTCGACCAGCCCGTGTTTTTCCAGCGCGCGCAGGTGGTAGTTGACCTTCTGCCTCGGCAGGCCCACGCGTCCGGCCAGCATCGTGGCCGACGCGGGCTCGGCGAGTTCGGCGAGCAGGCGGGCCCGGACCGGATCCAGTGAGACTTCGGCCGCTTCCGCGTCCTCGATCACCGCAACGGAGAACATGGCATGAAGGTGCCACCGAAAAGAGAACTTGTCAAGGAAGCTAAGCTTGTCGGCGGGCCTGGTTCGCCAGCGCGAGAAGGCGCGGCACGACCTGCGGAGCCGCCTCCAGCGGGACGACGTGCCCGACGCCGGGCAGCACCACGGCCGTCCCGTTCTCCACCGCACCCGCCAGCTCTTCGACGTCGGCCGTGGGCACGAGTTTGTCGCGCTCCCCCACGATCGCGGTCACCGGCACGGCGCCGACCTGCGACAACGCCGATTCCCGGGTGTAGGCGTCCAGCGCCGGGCGGAACGCGGAAACCGTCTGCGGCCAGTTCCCGCGGATCATCCGCACGGTCAGCTCGACGTCGCCGGGCACCGGGTCGTCACCGAAGAGCCACCAGCGGAGCCCGGCGGTCACCGCCTTGCTGGTGTGCTCGCGTACCAGGCCGATCAGCTTCGCCCCGAAGACCATCTCCAGGTCCCTGCCGAGCTTGCCCAGCGCGTTCGGCCAGATCGCGTCCGGCGTGACACCGCCCGCCGACATGGCGAGCAGCCCGATGCCCGCCACCCTGGCCTCGAAGACGTCCGGATGCCGCTGGGCGAGCGAAAGGATCGCAAGACCACCCATGTCGTGGCCGACCAGGACGACCCGGCCTTCGGGGATCACCTTCCCCATGACCTCGGCAAGGTCGTCGGCGAGGTGCCCCATGGTCGCCGACGCGGGCCGGACTTCGCCGGATTCCCCGTGGCCACGCTGGTCGTAGGCCAGCACCGCGACCGGCTCCTCGGCGGCATCGGCCAGGACCGGCGCGACGGCACGCCAGCTCCGCCTGTCGAGGGCGTATCCGTGCAGGAGCACCACGGTCACCGGCGCCGACGGGTCACCCCAGCGGTCGAAATGCAGGGGTGTTCCGTCGGCGGCCAGCAGACCGGGCATCAGGACGAGCGCAGGAAATGGTCGAGCACACGCACGCCGAACTTCAGGGCGTCGACCGGGACACGCTCGTCGACACCGTGGAACAAAGCCGAGAAGTCGAGGTCCGCGGGCAGCTGCAACGGGGCGAAACCGAAGTTGCGGATCCCGAGAGACTGGAACGACTTCGCGTCCGTACCACCCGAAAGCATGTACGGCAGCGTCCGGGCACCCGGGTCCTCGGCGAGGACCGCCGCGGTCATCGCGTCGACGAGCGCGCCGTCGAAGGTCGTCTCGACCGGCGGCAACTCCATCCACTCCTTCTCGATGTCCGGACCGAGGATCTCCTCCAGCTCGGCGTTGAACGCTTCGAGGCGGCCGGGGAGGATCCGGCAGTCGACCGACGCCTCGGCGACCGACGGGATGACGTTGGACTTGTAACCCGCGGTGAGCATCGTCGGATTCGCCGTGTCACGCAGGGTCGCGCCGATCATCCGGGAGATGTTGCCGAGTTTGGCGACGGAACCCTCGATGTCGTCCTCGGGGAAGTCCCAGCCGGTGATCTCGGTGACGCCGTCCAGGAACTCGCGGACGGAGTCGGTCATGACCAGCGGGAAGCGGTGGTTGCCGAGCCTGGCGACGGCCTCGGACAGCTTGGTGACGGCGTTGTCACGGTGGATCATCGAACCGTGGCCGGCGGTGCCGCGCACACGCAGCTTCATCCAGCGGATGCCCTTCTCCGCCGTCTCGATGAGGTACGCGCGGACGTTGTCCTTCAGCGTGATCGAGAACCCGCCGACCTCGCTGATCGCCTCGGTGACGCCCTCGAACAGCTCCGGCCGGTTCTCGACCAGCCACTGCGCGCCGTACTTGCCGCCCGCTTCTTCGTCGGCGAGGAACGCGAAGACGAGGTCGCGCGGCGGCACGACGTTGTTGAGCTTGTAGTGGCGAGCCAGCGCGAGCGCCATGCCGACCATGTCCTTCATGTCCACGGCGCCGCGGCCCCAGACGTAGTCGTCCTGGATCGCACCGGAGAACGGGTGCACCGACCACTCCGAGGCATCGGCGGGGACGGCGTCGAGATGACCATGGATCAGGAGCGCGCCCCGCGACGGATCGGCACCCGCCAGCCGGACGATGACGTTGTGGCGGTTCTTGCCGCCGGACTCGACATAGGTGATCTCGTAGCCCGCGTCGGTGAGCTTCTCGGCGACGTACTCCGCGGCGGCGCGTTCGCCGACCAGCGTGTCGGGATCACCCGTGTTGGTGGTGTCGATACGGATCAGTTCACTGGTGAGGGTGACTGCCTCTTCGGCTGCGGCTTCGATCAAATTCGGTTCGGTCACCAGGCATTCCTACCACTGGTGAGCCCGCCCGACCCGTCTCGGCCGCCGCGTGGACACGTGTGAAGACCCACTCCCGGCCGCACCACCGCAGGCGGGCAGCCCTATCGGCGACCCGCACTCGATCACCTCCGTCAGTGCGCGGCTAGGACGCCGCAAGCCGCGGCCCCAGGGAGCCATACCGGGATGGATCCGACCCGAATTGGATGCCGGGAAGCCAGCTCGAACGCGCTTACCGCGACCGCTTCACCCGGCGGGCCGATGGTCGGACGGCAGCGATCTCGGCCCGGCCGGTCGCGCCCTTACCGCTCCTGCTCACACGACCGGACCGCGAACAGGTAACCGCGACGATGCATGACGCGTACCAGCTGGCGTCTGAAGCCTTGCGCCCCGAGCAAGAACGCATCCCGATGCTGAATCAGCTTCCCGACAACGCGGTGGGCACGACACGAACCGGCCTTCGGCGCCGGGGCATCCGGTCGAACCACCACTCTTCGAATCCGCAGGAGCTCATCGACTGGGGGCACGTCCTTCCGCCGTTTGGGGTAGGCCAGTAAGGAGAATCGCCGCACCGGCGGTATCGAACAGGTTTAAAGACCTTCCTATACAGTTTCGAACTGTTGACCGCGGGTAATACCGTCCAAGGTATTCGGGCTTTCAGCGGAGACGTCACGCACGAGAATCGAGGCCAACGGCACCATCCAAGAAAGGTTCTACTGCCATGCCCAAGGTGAATCAGTGGCTATCGATTCCAGCTCGCCCGTCACGGGCAACATTCGCATCGGTCGACTCAGGCAAGCGCACCACCCAAGAAGCTGCGACAATCCAATGGCCATTTCGCTGATCGATTCGGACGTCCATGAACTCTTTGCGTCGGTGTCGCGGCGATCCAGTCGCCGACAACGGACTGTCGGCGACTGGATGATTTGGTCAGCCAATACCGGGCATGGGCGACTTCTGCCGCACGAAGAGGGTGGATCCGTCACATTTCCAGTCGCCGTCCCTCCATAGTCCGAAGAACTCGCCGGTGAGTCCGGCGCTTCGACAGAGGTAGTGGCTCTCGTAGTCCTGCGACTTCACCCATATTCCCGGGGAGGGCGGCTGCTCCGCGGAGGCATGCGGTGCGAATGTCAGCATCGCGGCCGCGGCGGCGATCATCATGCCGGCGATTTTCTTTTTACTCATGACAGTTCCCTTCATTCGGTGAACGAATCCAGCGGGCAGGTCCGGGCCGGGGTAACGGCGCCCTGCTGCGAATGTGACCTTCCGGAGCACGCTGGATCCACGAGTCGTGAAGGTCGATGTGCGCACTGCGCAGATTCCGAATATGCCGCACCGAAGCCGTCGCGTCCAAGGGGATATCAGGGTTTTCACGTAAACGAGTGCAGGCGCGTCTCCGATGAACCTTCCGAACGGCCGGCGGCGATTTGTCGCGTGGGCTGGTGGGATCGAGGCTCGGTGCGGCGAAGGGCTACAGCGGTCTGTTGCGTACCGGCACCCGGAAAGGGTGATCTGAAAGCGGATCCCGTTGCCGTGCCCGCTCGGGGAGTTACCGTGACTTCAGGACATGCACCTGACTTCAGGAGCGTTCCGTCTCGCAGCACCGTATTCCGCGCTCAGCGCCGCCGTCTCGGTCGCGCTGCCACCCGGACGGTCGTCACCGACATCGAGGAGCCCACTTGTCCCAGCGAGAGAACACCTTGACCGTCGTCGATCTCCACAAGTCCTACGGGCACCGATCCGTTCTGCGTGGTGTGCGGTTCGAACTGCGTGAAGGCGAACTGCTCGGCATCATCGGTGAGAACGGGGCGGGGAAGACCACGCTGCTCGGCCTGCTGGCCGGCATACTCAAGGCCGACCGCGGCACTATCTCTCGGTGCGGCGATATCGGATACTGTCCACAAAAGATTGTCGTCAACGACGACCTCACCGTCGCGCAGCACCTGCGTTACTTCCAGTGCGCCTACCACCTCGAAAACCTCGACCGGGCCGTCGAGGTGACCGAACGGCTGGGCCTGGCCGGGTACGCGGACACGAAGGCCGGGATGCTCAGCGGCGGCACAAAGCAGAAACTGAATCTCACGCTGGCCCTGATGCACAACCCTCGGATAGTGCTCATGGACGAGCCGTACCAGGGCTTCGATTGGGAGAACTACCTCAACTTCTGGGCGATCACGACGGAATTGCGTGACCAAGGTTGCTCGGTGCTGGTGATCTCGCACATAGCGCACGACACCGAGCGGTTCGACCGGCTCTTCCGGCTGGACTCGGGCGTGGTGGTGCCTGCGGAACCCGCCGGTCCGCCGGCGCGCCGACCGAAGAACCGGCAGGTCGCCTCGTGAAATCGTGGACGAACCTGACCTCCGCGGTCCGGACATGGCTCGACGATCTGGCCGTCGCGACGACGTGGCGGGCATCGCTCCTCAAGGCTGTCGGGTTCGAGATCAGCCAGCACGCGCGAAACCGGCTGGCGCTCTTGCTGGTCGTGTTCTTCATCCCCTTCTGGCTGCTGGTGGTACACGTGGTGCTGCCCGATCGGCCGCTGGCGTTCCACTCGGCCGTCGTCGACCGGTCCATCGACGTCGATGCCGACCAGCTGGTGCTCGTCTCCGGCGCGATCAACGCGGTCACGCTCATCGTCGGCTTCATGATGTTCACCGCGGTGCGCCGGTCGAACGACTTCGATCAGCGGCTCGTACTGGCAGGCTATTCGCGGCCGTGTCTGTTGCTGGCCAAGCTGATCGCACTCGCGCTCGTCGCCGCCGTGGTGTCGGCCTACGCGACGGTCGTGATGACGTTCTTCTGCGACCCCCACAGTGTCTGGGCGCTGGATCTCAGCCTGCTTTCCAGCGGCCTGACCTATGGCGGGCTCGGCGTCGTGCTCGGGCTCGCCCTGTCCACCGAACTGGCGGGCATGTTCGTGATCATCATGACCAGCCTGGTGGACGTGATGGTCCAGAATCCGATCCTCAATCCGGCCGAGAGCGTCGGCGTACTGCGGTATCTGCCCACTTACGGCGCGATGCAGAGCGGCGTGGCGGCGACCTTCACCGACAGCGGTTCGGCGGGTCATCTGCTGCTCGGTCCGTTGTGGTTCCTGATGTTCGCGTTGCTGGCGTTGGCCGCCTTCCATCGACGCACGAGGAATCGGGTCGAGCATACGGAGCTGACCTCCCTCGACACGCCCGCGGCCGTGGTCACGTTGAGGAGTGGCCCCGACGGCTCGGTCGTACTCGAGTCGCGCAGCGGACCGGTCGTCGTCTGTTCGCACCTCGGCTGTGAAAACCCATGCCCGCCACCGCGACGCTCCATCACGAAGGCACCGGCCAAACGCGCACCGGCACGCCGCGCCGCGACCGCCACCACGAACTAAGTGGTTGGTTTCGAAACCCCGAAGGGCTTCCGAAACCGACCACTAAGACAGCTGAGAAGGGAACCCCTGTGGCAAGCGACCGGAGAACGTGGGACGTGGTGGTCGTCGGTGCCGGCCCAGCCGGAGCGAGCGCGGCCAGGGTGGCGGCCGAAGCGGGCTGCCGGGTGCTGCTGCTGGAACGTGCCACCATCCCGCGGTACAAAACCTGCGGCGGCGGCTTGATCGGATGCGCCCAGGCGTTTCTGCCCGACGGCCTCGCGGTCGAAGTCCGCGACGAAATCGAGGCCGTCACGTTCGGACTGGGCGGACGGCGGACACGCACCCTGGACTCCCGAGTCGGCGTCCGGTGCAGGATGGTGTTCCGCGACGAACTCGACGCCGCACTGACCCGGGTGGCCGCCGAGGCCGGTGCCACCGTCCGCGATGGAACGGCGGTGACGCGGATCGAAGACGGCGAAGGCGTCGTCACTTTGCGCACCGCGGCCGGTGACCTCCTCGGCGCCCGCGCGGTCGTCGGAGCAGACGGAAGCGCCAGCCGGGTGGGCAGGCACGTCGGCGTGCGGTGTGAGCAAGTGGACCTCGCCCTCGAAGTCGAAGTGCCGGTCTCCACGAGCACATCCTCCCAGTGGCGTGGCCGCATGCTCATGGAATGGGGCCCGCTACCGGGTTCCTTCGGCTGGGTGTTCCCCAAAGGCGACATCTGCACCGCCGGTGTGGTGGCCGCCAAGGGCCAGGGCGACGCGACGAAGACCTATCTGCGCGAGTTCCTCCAGCGCCACCGGTTCGACCATCTGCGGCCCTTGCACGACACCGGGCACCTCACGCGGTGCAGACATCCGGACTCACCGCTGGCCCGCCACCGGACGCTCGTGGCTGGCGACGCCGCCGGGCTCGGCGACCCTTGGTCGAGAGAGGGCATTTCCTTCGCCCTGCGGTCAGGGACATGGGCGGGGGAAGCGGCCGCTCGCGTCGCGCGAGCCGAGGACGCACCCGGCCTGGCTCACGCACGGGAGGGCTACGTCACCGCCGTTCGGTCCACGCTCGAACCGGAAATGCGGGCCTCCCGCCGGATCATGGATGTCTTCACCCGGCGTCCCGGCTTGTTCCACACGGCGCTGACCGGTGTCCCCTCGGTGTGGCGCGGCGTCGACTCCTATCTCGGTGGTCGCACCACGATCCCCGAACTGGTCGGCACTCCCGCCGCTCGCGTGGCCTTGAAGGCCATCGACTTCTTGCGGTGAATCACCGCCGCTGCCCGCGCTGGCAGGCAGCCGGACCCGGTACGGAAAGAAAGGTCAGTTGTGGCAAGGAATACCGAACGTCAGACGCCGGTGGCGATCATCGGCACCGGAGCAAGGGCCCCGGGTGGGGTGCGGTCGGCGGAAGACCTGTGGCAGATCCTCATGGACCGTCGCGACGTCGTGGCGGGATCGAGTCCCGGCACCCGGTGGCCCGACCACGAACGCGTGACACCCGCCGACCTCACCGACGCGCGGGCCCTGCGCAACGGTTCGTTCCTCGACGACATCGACCAGTTCGATCCCGGCTTCTTCGGGGTGCCGGCTGCCGAGGCACCCAGCGTCGACCCGCAGCACCGGCTGCTGATGGAAACCACCTGGGAGGCGCTGGAGGACGCGGGCGTGCCCCCGCGTTCACTGGCGGGCTCGCGGACCGGCTTGTTCATCGGCATCTCCGGCGCCGACTACGCCAAACGCTTCACCATCGCCAACTTCAACGTCTACCACGGTATTTCGGCGATTCCGTCGGGTGCGCCCGGGCGGATCTCCTACATCCTCGACGTCAACGGCCCTTCCCTCGCCGTGGACGGGGCCTGTGCCTCCTCACTGATCGCGGTACACCTGGCTTGCCGCTCGCTGCATGAAGGAGAGACCGACCTCGCGCTGGCGGGCGGCGTGACGGTGCAACTGGAGTGGGGCGGACTCGTCGGTTTCGCCCGCGCCGGCGCATTGTCCTCCCTCGGCCGTTGTGCTGCCTTCGACGCGAGCGCGGACGGGTTCGTGCGCGGGGAGGGCTGCGGCATGGTCGCACTGAAGCGGCTGGACGACGCCCGGCGTGACCAGGACCGCGTATTGGCCGTCATCACCGGAACCGCGATCAACCACGCTGGTCGCGTACGCGGAATCACTCAACCGTCGCGGACCGCACAACGCGCGGTGGTGACCGAAGCGATGCGTGCCGCGTGCGTCACCGCGGACGACATCGGCTACGTCGAAGCCCATGGAACCGGCACGCCCGTCGGCGACCCCATCGAGTTCGGCGCACTGTCGGACGCCTACGGCACGTCGCGGAAACCCTGCGCGCTCGGCTCACTCAAAACCAACATCGGGCATCCCGAGAGCGCGGCCGGGGTGCTCGGCCTCATCAAGGCCGCGCTGGCGGTGCAGCGTGGCGTGATCCCGGCGAACCTCCACTTCGAACGGTGGAACCCCGAGATCGACGCGAAGGACACTCGCTTCTTCGTCCCGACCGACACCATGCCATGGGACAACGGGGACCAGCCGAGGCGCGCCGCCGTCTCCGCCTTCGGCGTGACCGGGTCGAACGCACATGCCGTCCTGGAACAAGCTCCGCCCGCCGCCGAACGCTCCCCTGCTCCCGAAACCGGCGCCCCGCTGGTGCACGCCGTGTCGGCCGCCTCGGCCCGGGGGCTGGCGACGACCGCCGCCCGGCTCGCCGACCACCTCGAAACCGTCCGTCCACGACCGGCCGACGTCGCACACACACTCGCCGTACATCGCAGTCACTTGTCCACGCGTGCCTGCGTCGTGACGTCCGACCGCGCCGAACTCACCGCCGGTCTGCGGGCACTGGCCGAAGGCCGGGAACACCCGGCTGTCGTGGACGGACCGACCGGCGATCCCGGCGACCCCGTGTGGGTCTTCTCCGGGCACGGTTCGCAGTGGGCCGGCATGGCACGCGGACTGCTCGACCGCGATACCGCGTTCACCCGCACGATCGACCTCCTGGACGGCGTCGCCACTGACGCCGGGGTGCGAGTGCGGCGGCTGCTGGAGTCGGGTGAGCATCTCGAACGCATGGACGTGGTGCAGCCCGTGGTGTTCGCGGTACAGACCGCACTCGCGCGGACGTGGCGGGAGCGCGGGTCGCGCCCGGCGGCGGTGATAGGGCATTCGATGGGCGAGGCCGCGGCAGCCGTCGCCGCAGGCATCGTCTCGCCGGAGGATGGCATGCGCATCACTCTTGCCCGCTCGTCGCTGCTGCAACGGGTGGCAGGCGGTTGCATGGCGGTCACCGCGCTCCCGGTGGACGAGGTCGAGGCCGATATCGCCGAGATCCCCGGAGTGTCGGTGGCCGTGGTGACCGCGCCCGCGTCGACCGTCGTCGCCGGTGACGAGGATGGCGTGGAAAACCTGCTGGCGACCTGGCGGTACCGCGGCGTGTTCTGCAAGCGCATCGCCGTGCTGGTCGCCGCGCACTCGCCACAGATCGACTCGATCCTGCCGGACATCAGGGAGCAGGTGTCGTGGCTGGCTGGCGCGCCCCCGGACGTGCCGTTCTATTCGACGGCCGCCGGCCCTCGCGAACCGGTTGCGTTCACCAGCGAGTACTGGGCAAAGAACCTGCGCTCACCGGTGCGGTTCGACCTGGCGTGCCAGGCGGCGATCGAAGACGGCCACCGGGCGTTCCTGGAGATCTCACCACATCCGCTGCTGACACAGGCGATCGAAGAGAACGCGGCGGCATTACGCACCCCGGTGACAGTGGTGCCGTCCCTGGTCCGAGACCAAGGTGACGAGGAGGCGCTGCGCAGGGCCGCGGCGGCCCTCCACGTGGCGGGTGTGCCAGTGGACCTCGACGCGGTCAACGGCGGCGGACGGTCCACCACGCTGCCGCCGACGGCCTTCGACCGATCCCGGTATTGGCAGGACCGGACTCGTGGCTCCGGTGGCACGGCGGCCCACATGTGGATGGGCGAGCGCTCGGCCGTCCCCGATCCCGACGCCGAGGACCACACCCGTCACGTATGGCACGCCGATCTCGGCACCGAACAGGTCGACTGGCTCCAGCAGCACACACTGCGCGGCGTTCCGCTCGTTCCCGGCGCCGCCCACGTGGAGCTGTTGCTGGCCGCTGTCACCGACCTCGTCGAATGCGCCCCCGACCAGGTGCGTCTCACCGGAGTGCGCTTCGAACGGATGGCACCGCTGGCCGCCACCCTGCCGGTGCAAGTCGTCGCGAGCCGCGCCGGTTCGCGGGTGGACTTGGAAGTCGTCCAACACAGCAGCGGCGGATGGCAGCGTCTCGCGGTGGCAAGGGCGATCTGCCGGGAACGCCCGGTGGAAGACCGCGAAGAACTGCTCGTTCCCGACGAGACCGGGCCTGCCGACGCCCTGTACGAAAAGTTCCGCGAGATCGGCCTGGACACCGGTCCGGCGTTCCACTCCATCGCCGCCGTCGCCGCTGACGGGACCACCCGGCTGCAGGTGCCCGACACCGCGCCGATCCGCACCGGGGCGCCCAGGATGCATCCCGTGCTGTTCGACGGCTGCGTGCTGTCGGTGGCCGCCGCGCTGGTGACCGGCGGAGAACCGGACGACGAGGACTCCGTCGAACCGTGGCTTCCGACGGGAATCGCCGAGGTCCTGTTGCCTGCCGAGCCCGACAGGATCGTCTGGGTTCGGCCCGAGGTGCGCCGTACCGGCCCTCACGCCGCGACGGGCCGCGCGGATTTGTTCGACGAGACGGGAAAGTGGCTCGGTGCGCTGGAGGGAATCGACCTGGTTCGCTCCACCGGCGCCTCCGCCGGGCGGACGCTGCTGAACTCGCGGCTGTTCGAGATTTCGTGGGAGCTGGCGCCGCTGCCGGACTCGGCGCCCGCCCCCGGCCTCGGCGAGTGGGTGGTCGTCGGGGAATCCGGGGATCCCGACGGAACCGCGGAGCGCGTCGCCGTCGCCTTGGCCGACCGCGGGGCGGTGGTCGTCCGGGCCGGCGCCGACGTCTCCCCCGGCCCCGAAGTCGCGGCCATCGTGTGGTGCGCCACAGGAAACCTCGACGACCTCGACCGGGTCACGCGGGTGACATCGTTGCTTCGGGACCACGCCGAACACACCACACCGCCCAAGCTGTGGTTCATCAGCAGGTCATCGCGACCGGTGCTCGACGGTGATCCGGTGCGGCCTGGAGTATGCGCCCTGCGCGGGGTGCTTCGCGTCGGCTCGATCGAGCAACCGCGGTCCATGGTGGCCTGGGTCGACGGTGAGAGCGGCGACACCGGCGCGACCGACATCGCCGCCGAACTGATCGCGGGCACCCCGGAAACGGAGGTCGCCTGGCGCTCGGGCCGACGATATGTGGCCAGGATGACACCGGCTCCGCTGGCGGTCCGGCCGCCGAGCACAGCCGGGGAGGTCGACATCGTCGCCGGCAGGGAGCGCTATCTGCTGGAACCCGACTCCGCCGGAGGTCTGGACCGGCTCCGGCTGACCTCCGGCGGAGAACCGCGGCCTAAGCCAGGGCCCGGTCAAGTGCTGCTGCGACCGGAGGCGGCCACGGTGCACTTCCGTGATGTCCTGATCGCACTGGGCATTTACCCCACCGATGACGGAGCGTTGCCCGCACTGGGCTCGGACGCGGCGGGGATGGTGCTGGCGGTCGGCGAAGGCGTCCACGATCTCGAGCCGGGTGACCGCGTCGTCGCTGTGGTACCGGACGGAAGCGGGACCATGGCATCGGAATGCCTTGTGGCAGCGGACTTGACGGTACGTGTCCCGGAAGCTCTTGCCGCGGCGGACATCGTCCCGTCCGTGCTGACCTATCTCACCGCGTGGCACGCGCTGCACGACCTCGCGAGCCTGCGCGAGGGGGAAACCGTGCTGGTGCACTCAGCCGCCGGCGGCACCGGGCTGGCCGCGATCGAAGTCGCCCGGACGCTCGGCGCCACCGTGATCGCCACAGCGGGCACCGAAGCCAAACGACGTCACCTGCGCGAGCACGGCATCGAACACGTGCTGGATTCCCGCACCCTCGACTTCGCGGACCAGATCCCGGAACTCACCGCGGGTCGCGGCGTCGACGTGGTGCTCAACTCCCTGACCGGTGCCGCGATGCGGGCGTCCCTGGGTCTTCTCGCACCTACCGGACGGTTCATCGAAATCGGCAAACGCGACCTGTACGACGGTGCTCGCGTCGACCTTCGCGCCTTCCGGCAGGGAATCACCTACACCGCGCTGGACCTGGTTCTGACCGCGTCCGCGCAACCGGCCGTGTTCCGCACGGCGCTGCACCGCGTGATGGCCGGAATCCGAGCCGGGGAGCTGCCCTTGCTTCCCCGCACGATCGTGCCTCTCGCCGAAGCGACGGAGGGTTTCAAAAAGCTCGCCACCGGCGACCACATCGGACGCGTCGTGCTGGACTTTCCACCGCCGGGACGACACTTGCGCGTCCACGCATCAGCGCGGAAGACCGCCGTCCGCCCCGCCGGCGCCTACATCGTCACCGGCGGCACGAAAGGCCTAGGACTCGAGGCCGCCAAGTGGCTGGCTCGCTCCGGGGCCGGGCGCGTAGTCCTCGGCGGCCGCGGCGTCCCTGCTCACGAGGCCACCGACGTGTTACGCGAAATCGCGGACGCCGGTTGCGCCGTGGAGGTCGTGCGAGGCGACATCGCCGATCCGGACACCGCCCGTCGCCTCGTCGAGGCGGCCGGTGCGCGGTTGCGAGGTATCCTGCACACGGCGGTGGTACTCGACGACACCCCCATCACCGGGATCACCGCGGAGAAGTTCCGCCGCGTATGGCATCCCAAGGTGACGGGATTGCTGAACCTCCACGAAGCACTCCGCGGCCACACCCTCGACTGGTTGACCGTGTTCTCCTCGATGTCGGCGATGCTCGGCAACGCGGGCCAGGTGAACTACGCCGTGGCCGGGGCGTGGGTGGACGCCTTCGCCCGGTGGCGTCACGACCGGGGCCTGCCCACGTTGTCGGTCAACTGGGGCGCCTGGGGCGAGGCCGGCCGCGCGACCGACTTCGCCGCCCGAGGATTCGACACTCTCTCGACCGCGGACGGATTTGCCGCCCTGGAAGAACTCTTGCGTCACCAGCGGGTGAACACCGGCGTCTTCGACTACCAGCCTGAACTGCTGTTCAGGGCTTTCCCGCACGCACGGTCGGCACCACTGCTGGCCAAGCTGGACAGCGGGCCGGCCACGACCAGAGACGCATCACCCGTATCGCGGATCCGGCACGAAAAGCCGGGCCCCGCCCGGACGCAAGTGTTGTGCGAGGTAGTGGTGCACACCTTGGCCGCCTTGCTGGGTGCCCAGCTGTCCGCCGTGCCCGCCCACGCCAAATTCACCGAAGTGGGACTGGACTCGCTGCTCGCCGTGGCATTGACTCGCAAGCTGCAGACCGACTTGGACCTCAACCTGACCCCGGCGGAGATATGGGCACATCCGTCTCCCGCGGAACTGGCCGCGCATCTCGACTCGGTGTTACCCGTGTGAACTCGCCACGGTGCCGATCGTCGCGGATACGGCGATCGGCACCGAAAGCCCCTGTGTAGCCCGCACACCGCATTCGACGCTTCCTCTTCGGATCGATCCGGGCCGGAACGCGTTCAGCCGAGAACGACCTCATCGGCCAGGGGTTCGGACGCTCGCGTTCGGGTATCCGAACGGTGAGACCGACCGAACGGAGCACCGGTGATGACAGCCCAGCCGCCCGACCCGGAACCCGGGAAGACGCCCGACCTCGAGCCAGGAGGCGGTGTCTCTCCGGGCGGCACGCCGCCCGAGTCGGCTCAGACGTCCGGGCTCTCGCACCCGCAGCCGATGCCGTCCAAGGCGATGCCTGTTGCCTGGCTGATCCTCATCGGCGTTCTCGTCGTCTTGGCGAGCGGGTTCGTCGTGGCGCTGGCACTGGGGTGGCTCAAGCTGGGCTGACCACGGGCAGGCATTCGGCGAGCAGGCCGACGACGTCGTGCCACGCCCGTTCCGCGTGCCGCGCGTGATAGGCGACGCCCGGGAGCACGGTATGGTCGACCGTGGGGTGGTGGAAGGCGTGCTGGGCGCCGCCGTAGACCACGAGTCGCCAGTCGACACCCGCCTCCTGCATTTCCGCGGTGAACGCCTCTCGCTGCGCGGGCGGCATGATCGGGTCTTCGGACCCGACGCCGGCCCAGACCGGGCAGCGGATGCGTGCCGCTTCGCCCGGACGGCCCGTGGTCAGCGCGTTGATCGTCCCGATCGCGCGCAGGTCGACGCCGTCCCGGCCGAGTTCCAGCGCGATCGCGCCACCGGTGCCGTATCCGATGGCGGCGATCCGGCCCGGGTCGGCCCGCGGCTCGCGGTGCAGCACGTCGAGGGCCGCGTGGCCGATCTCCCGCATCCGGTCCGGGTCGGCGAGCAGGGGCATCGCGTACGCCAGCATCTCGTCGGGGTCCGAGAACCAGCGTCCGCCGTTGATGTCGAAGGCCAGCGCCACGTACCCCAACTCGGCCAATGCGTCGGCCCGGCGCCGCTGGAAATCGTTCAGTCCCGGCCCTTCGGGCCCGATCAGGACCGCGGGACGGCGGTCGGCACCGGCAGGGAGCGCGAGGTGCCCGACCATCGTCAGTCCGTCGGCGGGGTACTCGACGGTGCGTGTGGTGACCGGCATGAAGCGGACTCTAATGATCGTCGAGTCCGGCCGGGCGGGTGTTCACGGACAGCGGAACCGCATCGCGGTCGCGAGGTCCGTCCATTGTGGAATCCGTGCCGCGGGAAGGGATCAGCCGGAACAGGGCCATCGCGCTGATCATGCTGACGCCGCAAATCGCGGCCAAGTACCAGGTTATGCCGGCGGTCGAGCCGGTGGTGTTGAGCACCGCGGTGGCGATCATCGGGGCTAGCCCGCCGCCGAGGATCGCGCCGCCCTGCAGCAACAGCGACATACCGGAGAACCGGACGTTGACCGGGAAGGTGTCCGCGATGATCGCGCCCTGCACGCAGTGGGTGATCGGGACGACCAGGCCCATGCCCGCCAGCGCGAGCATCGCGAGCCCGGTGTTTCCGGTGTTCAGCAATGGGAAGAACGCGAGGCACCACAGCAGAAGCGCGGCCGACCCGGCGACGAACATGGTGCGCCTGCCGTGACGGTCGGCGATCCGGGTCCAGATCGGGATGGTGGCGAACCACAACACGGCCGATCCGGTCACGGACAGGATCAGGAACTGCCGGTCGTAGTGCAGGTTCTGGGTTCCATAGGACAGGGTGAAGACCATGAACACGTAGGCGACCGCCGAGTTCGCCACGCCGACCAGGAGGGTCAGTGCGAGCCTGCCGAAGCCGACCTTGAGTGCCGCGCCGAGCGGGAACCGGACCACCTTGTCTTCCTGAGCCGCCCGGGTGAACGACGGTGATTCGGTGATCCGCAGCCGGATCATCAGGCCGATCGCGACCAGTACGAAGCTCAGGAGAAACGGGATCCGCCAGCCCCATGCGGCGAACGCGCTCGCGGGCATCACCGCGCTGCTGGCGAGGAACAGCAGGTTCGCCAGCACCAGACCGGCCGGGGTGCCCATCTGCGGGAACCCGGCGTACCGGTTCCGTTGATCGGCGGGCGCGTGTTCCATCGACATCAGGGTCGCTCCCGCGCCTTCGCCGCCGAGCCCGATGCCCTGCACGATCCGCATCGCGACCAGCAGGATCGGCGCCCAGATACCGATCGCCTGGTAGTTCGGGATCAACCCGATCAACGTGGAGCCGACGCCCATCAGCATCAGCGAGACCACCAGCGTGGATTTGCGGCCGATCCGGTCGCCGAAGTGGCCGAACACCAGACCGCCGAGCGGGCGGGCGATGAACCCGACGGCGAAGGTGCTGAACGCGGCGAGGGTGCCGACCGTGGGGCTCAGTGAGGGGAAGAACTGCTTGTTGAAGATCAGCGCGGACGCGGTGCCGTAGAGGAAGAAGTCGTACCACTCAAGGGTGGTCCCGGCGAGGGTGGCGGCGGCGATCTTGCGGGGCGCGGGTGCGTTCAT
Organism: Amycolatopsis sp. NPDC051071; assembly: GCF_040682875.1. Classification (NCBI taxonomy): domain Bacteria; kingdom Bacillati; phylum Actinomycetota; class Actinomycetes; order Pseudonocardiales; family Pseudonocardiaceae; genus Amycolatopsis; species Amycolatopsis sp. NPDC051071. Next base: position 46,597 of record NZ_JBFBBY010000022.1, read on the forward strand.
CTGCGAAAACCCAATCGACTCGGGCGACAGCCGATCGCGGCTGCTGGCGATGGGGCAAAAGCCTGACATCGTGAGGCATAGGCCACAAATGCCGAATTGTCGGTCTGCTATGCCAAGACTGGTATATCTCCACGGATCTTGCTCACGTCGTGCGTCGTCCGGCTGATCACGCGTGCCGTAGCCGGTATGCGTACACGGGTATAGCTGGCGAGCAGATACGCATTTGTTCCGCATGGCGAGTCCGGCCAGAGTGAACGGCATGACGCAGTCAGTGCGGTGGATCCGCAACTTCGTGGACGGTGAGTTCGCCGAGCCGGACGGGCCGGGTTTCCCCGCGGTCGATCCGGCGACCGGCGTGGAGTTCGCCCGCGTGCACGAGGCCGGCCGGGAGCTGGTGCACCGCGCGGTCACCGGCGCACGCGCCGCGTTGCACAACGGCTGGGCGGACACCCCGGTGCGGGAGCGGACCGCGTTGCTGCGCCGGGCGGCCGACCGGATCGAGGCCCGGTTCGAGGAGTTCGTCGCGGCCGAGGTCGCGGACACCGGAAAGCCGGTCACCCAGGCCCGCGAGCTGGACGTGGCCCGCGCGGTGGCGAACTTCCGCACGTTCGCCGACGTGATCGCGGCCGCCGGCCAGGAATCGTTCGTCACCGATCTGCCCGGTGGGGCGCAGGCGCTGAACTACGCGGTGCGCAAGCCGCTCGGCGTGGTCGCGGTGATCGTGCCGTGGAACCTGCCGCTGCTGTTGCTGACCTGGAAGGTCGCGCCGGCGCTCGGCTGCGGCAACGCGGTCGTGGTCAAGCCGAGCGACCAGACCCCGTCCACCGCTACCCTGCTGGCCGAGGTGCTGGCCGAAGTCGGGTTGCCCGCGGGTGCCTACAACGTGGTGCACGGGTTCGGCGGAGACTCGGCGGGGCAGTACCTGACCGAGCATCCCGGCATCGACGGGGTGACCTTCACCGGCTCGTCGGCCACGGGCACCCAGGTGATGCGTACGGTCGCGCCCCGGGTCCGGCCGGTGTCGTTCGAACTGGGCGGGAAGAACGCCGCCATCGTGTTCGAGGACGCGGATCTCGACGAGACTCTCGCCGGGCTGACCAGGTCGGTGTTCGCGAACACCGGGCAGGTGTGCCTGTGCACCGAGCGGGTGTACGTGCAGCGCTCGGTGTTCGCGGACGTGGCGGCCGGATTGGTGGAGCGGGCGCGGGGGCTGCGGCTCGGCGACCCGTCGGCGGAGCGGACGACCACCGGCCCGCTGATCTCGCCAGAGCACCGGCGCAAGGTGCTGGACTATCTCGCGCTGGCCGAGGAGGCCGGCGCCGAAACCCTGACCGGCGGCGGGATTCCCGAGCTCGGCCCGGAACTCGACGGCGGCTCGTGGCTGGAGCCGACCCTGTGGACCGGCCTGACCAACAAGGACCGGCCGGTGCGTGAGGAGATCTTCGGCCCGGTGGCCGCGCTGATCCCGTTCGACACCGAGGACGAGGCGATCGCGTTGGCCAACGACACCGAATACGGGCTCGCGTCTTCGGTGTGGACACAAGACCTGCGCCGGGGACACCGGGTCGCGCAGGCCATGCACGTCGGCATGTCCTGGGTGAACACCTGGTTCCTGCGCGACCTGCGCTCGCCGTTCGGCGGGATGGGGCTTTCCGGGATCGGCCGGGAGGGCGGCGCGTCTTCGCTGCACTTCTACACCGAGCCGACGAATGTGTGCGTGCGGCTGTGACCGCGCCGATCGAGGCCGCCACGGCCCGGCTCACGACCGCGGCGAGCACCGCGACCCCGTGCCCGCCGGTGCGTGAATTCCTTGGCACGCAAGATGTCGACGCGGCCTATGCGGTGCAGCGCAGGCTGCGTGACGAGCGGGTCGCGGCGGGCGCCAGGGTGGCCGGGGCGAAGATCGGGCTGACCGCGGCTTCGGTGCAGCGGCAGTTCGGCGTGTACCAGCCGGACTTCGGTGTGCTCTTCGACGACCTGCTGTACGCGCACACCGAACCCGTTCCGTACCGCCGGTTCCTGCAACCGCGCGCGGAGGGCGAGATCGCGTTCGTGCTCGGCCGCGACCTGGACGTGCCGGGTGCTTCGGTCGCGGACGTGCTGCGGGCGACCGAGTTCGTACTGCCCGCGATCGAGATCGTGGATTCCCGGATCGACGCCTGGGATCTGTCCATCGTGGACACGGTGGCGGACAACGCGTCCAGTGGCGCGGTGGTGCTGGGGTGCACCCCGTTCTCGTTGACCGGCCGGGATCTCGCCGCGACCGGGATGACCTTGGAGCTGGACGGTGAACCGGTGTCGTCCGGCGCGGGCCACGCCTGCCTCGGCTCGCCGGTGGTCGCGGTCGCCTGGCTTGCTCGCGAGCTGGCCGCCCGCGAGCAGCCGTTGCGCGCGGGCGACGTGGTGATGTCCGGGGCGCTCGGCCCGATGGTGCCGGTGACGGGTGCGGGCCGGTTCCGGCTCCGGCTGGACGGACTCGGTGAGGTCGACGCCGTGATCGAGGAGGAGACTCAGTGACAGCAACGGTTCCGGTCGCCGTCATCGGCTCCGGCAACATCGGCACCGATCTGATGATCAAGGTGCTGCGGTTGTCGAAGACGCTGCGGATGGCCGCGATGGCGGGTATCGACCCGGCCTCGGACGGGCTGGCCAGGGCCGCCAGGCTCAAGGTGGCCACCACCCACGGCGGTATCGACGGCCTCGCCGGGCTCCCGGAGTTCGCCGACGTCCGCGTGCTCTTCGACGCGACCTCGGCCGGTGCGCACCGGCGGCACGCCGAGGTGGCCGAGGCACACGGCAAGCTGATGATCGACCTGACCCCGGCCGCGCTCGGCCCGTTCGTGGTGCCGCCGGTGAACCTGGACGAGCACCTCGCCGCCCCGAACGTGAACATGGTGACCTGCGGCGGACAGGCCACGATTCCGATGGTGGCCGCGGTGTCCTCGGTCGCCCCGGTCGCGTACGCGGAGATCGTCGCGTCGATTTCGTCCCGCTCGGCGGGGCCGGGAACCAGGGCGAACATCGACGAGTTCACCGAGACCACCGCGGCCGCGATCCGAGAGGTCGGCGGCGCCACGATGGGCAAGGCGATCATCGTGCTGAACCCGGCCGACCCGCCGATCGTCATGCGGGACACGGTGTACTGCCTGGTCGAAGGGGAACCGGACCGGGAGAAGATCGCGGCGTCGGTGCTGCGGATGGCCGACCGGGTGCGCGAGTACGTGCCCGGCTACACACTGAAACAAGAAGTGCAGTTCGACCCGGTGTGCAGGCAGTGGGTGCCGGAACTGGGCCGGGAGATCTCCGGGCTCAAGGTTTCGGTGTTCCTGGAAGTGCTCGGCGCGGCCCACTACCTGCCGGATTACGCGGGAAATCTCGACATCATGACCTCGGCGGCGCTGCGCACGGCCGAGCGGATCGCCGAACTGAGGGGGTGGCTCGGATGAAGGTCTACCTCCAGGACGTGACCTTGCGCGACGGTATGCACGCGATGGGGCACGCGTACACAGTGGACCAGGTCCGGCGGATCGTGTCCGCTGTGGACAAAGCAGGCGTGGCGGCGATCGAAGTCGCGCACGGCGACGGGATCGGCGGGTCCAGTGCGACGTACGGATTCGGCGCGCACACCGACGAAGAGTGGATCACCGCGGCCGCGGAGGTGATCGAGAACGCCACGCTGACCACGTTGCTGCTGCCCGGTATCGGCACCATCGGACAGCTGCGCCGCGTCCGCGACCTCGGGGTGCGCAGCGTGCGGATCGCCACTCACTGCACCGAGGCCGACGTGGCCGCGCAGCACATCACCTGGGCCCGTGAGCAGGGCATGGACGTGTCCGGTTTCCTGATGATGAGCCACCTTTCCACGCCGTCGGCGCTCGCCGAACAGGCCAGGCTGATGGAGTCCTACGGCGCACACTGCGTGTATGTCACCGATTCCGGCGGACGGTTGACGATGAACGGGGTCGCCGAGCGGATCGACGCGTACCGGCAGGTGCTCGGCGAGCACACCGAGATCGGCATCCACGCGCACGAGAACCTCTCCCTTTCGGTGGCGAACAGCGTGACCGCGGTCGAGCACGGCGCCTACCGGGTGGACGTCGCGCTGGCCGGGCAGGGCGCGGGAGCGGGCAACTGCCCGGCCGAGCCGTTCGTCGCGGTCGCCGACCTGCTCGGCTGGGAGCACGGCGCGGACCTGTTCGCGTTGCAGGACGCGGCGGACGATCTGATCCGCCCCTTGCGAGAACGGCCGGTACAGGTGGACCGCGAGACGCTGACCCTCGGTTACGCCGGGGTGTACTCGAGTTTCCTGCTGCACGCCGAGCGCGCGGCCGCCCGCTACGGACTGGACACCCGGCGGATTCTCACCGAGGTCGGCAAGCGGAAGCTGGTCGGCGGGCAGGAGGACATGATCGTGGACATCGCACTCGACCTGGTACGGAGCAGCACATGATGGCCACCGAGGAGATCTCGGCGCTCGCCGATCGGCTGGACACCGCGCAGACCACGTGCGCGGACACGCCGAGCCTCGCCGACGATCACGCGTTCGACATCGCCGACGCGTACGCGATCCAGGCCGCGGTGGTGGCCCGCAGGGAGAGTCGTGGCGAGCGGGTGGTCGGGGTCAAGCTGGGGCTGACCAGCAAAGCGAAGATGGCGCAGATGGGCGTGTCCGAAGTGATCGTGGGCAGGCTCACCGACGCGATGCGGATCGCCGACGGCGGTGAGGTCTCGCTGGCGGGCTTCATCCACCCCAAGGTGGAGCCGGAGGTCGCCTACCGGCTGGCTCGCGATGTCGACCTCGACGACCCCGCGTTCGACGTCGAGTCCGCTGTGGACGCGATGGCCCCGGCGATCGAGATCATCGATTCCCGGTACCGGGATTTCCGGTTCACCCACACCGATGTGGTCGCGGACAACACCTCGGCCGCCGGGTTCGTGCTCGGACCGTGGCGCGCGTTCGGCGAGGCGGCGAACCGGGCGGTGCGGCTGCGGTCCGGGGGCCGCGAGGTGATCGGCTCGACGGCGGCGATCCTCGGTGATCCGGTGCGTGCGCTGCACGCGCTGGCCGAGCTGTGCCGGAAACGGGACATCACGTTGCGGGCCGGGCAGGTGGTGCTGGCCGGGGCTGCGACCGAAGCGGTGCCCTTCGCCTCCGGCGTCGCCGAGGCGGACATCACCGGGCTCGGCCGGGTTTCGGTTCGGGGGCTGACATGAGCGGGCGAGTGATTTCCGGGCTGGCCAAGCCGAGGGGGCGCTTCCCGCATGTGAAGGTCGCGGGAGAGCTGATCTTCGTGTCCGGCACCAGCTCCCGACGCCCGGACAACACGTTCGCCGGCGTCGAGGTGGACGAACTCGGCACCACGAACCTGGACATCCGGGCGCAGACCCGCGCGGTGATCGAGAACATCCGCGGCATCCTGCGCGAGGTCGGCGCCGACCTCACCGACATCACGCAGGTCACCACCTTCCTGGTTTCGATGAACGATTTCGGCGGCTACAACGAGATCTACGGCGAATATTTCGACGAAACGGGCCCTGCCCGCACCACGGTCGCGGTGCATCAGCTGCCGCATCCGCAGCTGCTGATCGAAATCCAGGCGATCGCTCATCTACCGAAAGACACGGAGGTTCCGCGATGACCGGCATTCCCGACGTCGTCAATTTCCAGGCCTGGATCGCCGAGCACGAGCATCTGCTCAAGCCGCCGGTGAACAACCGGACCATGGCGCTCGGCAACGATTTCATCGTGCAGATCGTCGGTGGGCCAAACCAGCGCACCGACTTCCACGTCGACCCCTACGAGGAATGGTTTTACCAGCTCAAGGGCAACATGCACGTGAACATCATGACCGGCGAAGGCCAGAAGACCATCCGCATCTCCGAAGGCGACACGTGGCTCCTGCCGGGCGATATCCCTCACTCGCCGCAGCGCCCGGAGGCCGACTCGATCGGCCTGGTCATCGAACGTGTCCGCGAGGAGGGCACGCTGGAGAAGTTCCAGTGGTACTGCCTCGAATGCGCCGCCCTGGTGCACGAAGTGGAACTCCAGGTGCGCGACATCGTCGAGGATCTGCCGCCGGTCTTCACCGCCTTCTACGGCGACGAGCAGGCCCGCACCTGCGGTCGCTGCGGAGCCCTTCACCCCGGGAAGGGCTGAGATGACCGGCCTGATCGACATCCACACGCATTACGTGCCGAACGGCTGGCCGGATCTGCGCGCGGACGCCGGACCGGACGCGCCGTGGCTGCGCGCGGAAACCGAGTCCGAGGCGATGATCATGATGGGAGACAAGGAGTTCCGCCGGATCGCCGCGGACTGCTGGGACGCGGAGACCCGGCTGCTGGACATGGACGCCGACGGCGTGCGCACCCAGGTGGTCTCCCCGACGCCCGCGTTCTTCAACTACGGCCGGACCGGCGAGCAGGCGGGCCGGATCGCCCGGATCTTCAACGACCTGGCGCTGGAGATCGTCGCACCGGCGCCGGACCGGCTGATCCCGTTTTGCCAGGTGCCGTTGCAGGACACCGACGCCGCGTGCCGCGAACTGGAACGCTGCCTGGCCGCGGGGCATCGCGGGGTGGAGATCGGCAATCACGTCGGTGACCAAGATCTGGACAGCGCCGGAGTGGAAACCTTCCTGCAGCACTGCGCGTCGCTCGGGGTACCCGTTTTCGTGCACCCGTGGGACATGGCCGATTCGCCCCGGCTGGACCGGTGGATGGCGCGGTGGCTCACCGCGATGCCCGCGGAAACACATCTGTCGATTCTGGCGCTGGTGCTCGGCGGGGTCTTCGACCGGATCGACGCGAGCCTGAAGATCTGCTTCGCGCACGGCGGCGGGTCGTTCGCGTTCTGGCTCGGCCGGATGGAGAACGCCTGGCATCGGCGGAACGACGTGATCGGCACCTCGGAGTTCCCGCCGTCGCACTACCTCGACCGGTTCCACGTCGACTCGGTGGTCTTCGACGAGCGGGCGCTGCGGCTGCTCGTGGACACGCTCGGCGCCGAGCGGGTGATGGTCGGCAGCGACTACCCGTACCCGCTCGGCGAACGGCCGGTCGGCGAGGTGGTGCGCAAGAGCGGCTTCCTGAGCGAAACCGAGCGGCGGCTGATCACCAGTGGTAACGCCGAACGCTTCCTGTCCCTGTCGTGATCGGACAGTCCTAATGCGACATGCCGGTGGCGACGTCGGTCAGGCTGCGGATCAGGGCGTCCACCGACGGGCTGAGCGTGCGCTGGGCGGGCAAGGTGAGTCCGACGCTGTGCCCGATGGGTTCCAGCGCCAGCGCGACCCTCGCGATCCTCGGGTCGTCCTTGGCGATCAGGCTGGGCAGGGCGGCGATCACGTCGGTCTCCAGCAGCAGCTGCCGCACGGTGAGGAACGAGGTGGTCTCCACCCGGTTCGCGGGCAGCGGGAAGCCGTTGCGGGTGAACAACTGCTCCAGCTCACGGCGCAGCGCGGTCTCCGCTCCGGGCAGGATCCACGGATACTCCGCGAGGTCGGCCAGCTCGACGCCGGTGGCGCCCGCCAGCGGGTGCGCGGTACGCACCACCAGATCCACCGACTCGTCGTACAGCTTGCGCCGCTCGACCCGCTCGTCCGACGGCGCTGTCAGCCTGCCGATGATCAGGTCGACCCGGCCCGCTTCCAACTCCACCAGCAGCGCTTCCGGGGAACCTTCCCGGACCACGATGGTCAGGTACGGCCGCTCGGCCTTGATCGCCGCGATGGCGCGTGGCAGCAACATATTCGACCCCGCGAGATGAATGCCGGCCACCACCGTGCCGCGCTCGGCGTCGGCCAGCTCGGCGACGTGCCGCCCGGCCTGTTCGAGCTGGGCGAGCACCGCCCGGGCATGTCCGGTGAACGCCTCGCCGAACACGGTCGGGGTGATGCCGCGCGGGCCGCGTTCGAACAACCGCACGTCGAGGATCTCCTCGAGTTCGTGCAGACTTCGGGTCGCCACCGGCTGCGTCACGTGCAACTCGGCGGCGGCCCCGACCACGGTGCCCTGCCTGGCCAGCGCGTCGAGCAGGACGAGATGGCGGAACTTCAGTCGGCCGTCCAGCAGGCGAGGCAAGATCACCAGCCGATCCTACCCGCGAGGTGCTTATGACCACGATTGTCCGAACCGGACCGATTCGCTATGCCACAGCGGCGCGGTTCGCGCCGCCGGTCGCCGCTTCGGAGCAGACGCCGTCCAGCGGGGAGATCAGCCCGCAGCCACCGTCCCGGCTGGACCGCGTGATGGGACCGCCGCGCGATCGTCTTCCGCAGGGCGAGGACTGTCTCAATCTCACGGTCAGCACCCCGGGCCTGGATGACGGACGCAGGCCGGTGCTGGTTTGGCTGCACGGTGGCGGCTTCTCCAGTGGTGGCGGGTTGCTGGACTGGTACGACGGCGGCGCGCTGGCGGCCGAAGGCGACCTGGTGGTGGTCGGCGTCAACTACCGGCTCGGCGCACTCGGCTACCTGTACCTGGACGGGCTCAGCCCGGGCAACCTCGGGCTGGCTGACCAGCTGGAGGCGCTGCGCTGGGTACGGGCCAACATCGCGGCCTACGGCGGGGACCCGGACAACGTGACGGTCGCCGGGCAGTCGGCGGGCGGCATCTCCATCCGGCTGCTGATGGATCTACCCGAGGCACATGGCCTGTTCCGGCGGGCGATCCTGCAGAGCGCGCCGCTCGGCCTCGCCACCCGCCCGCCCGAGCAGGCGGAGAAACTCGGCCAGGTGTTCGCCGACGCGCTCGGCACCGACCCGCGCACCGCCGGGATCTCGGAACTCCTCGCCGCGCAGAAGGAAACCGCGCTGACCAACCTGCGGCTCACCGGCGACCCGATGGAGCCCGCGTTTGTTCCGGTGGACACCCTTGACCCGGTGACCTTTGCCGACAACGTGCGCGACCTCGAAGTGTTGTACGGCTGGAATGCCGACGACATGACCGCGTTCCCCGGCGCCGCCGGAACCGACGAGATCTACGTCGAACCGCTGGCCGGTTTCGCCGACCGGCTACGCGCGGCCGGGGCCGGTGTCTTCTCGTATCGCCTGGACTGGCGGCCCGAGGGGTCCGAGTTCGGCGCCACCCACTGCCTGGAACTGCCGCTACTGCTCGGCGCTCAGCGGGCCTGGCAGGACAGCCCGATGCTCGGCAAGGTCCCGTGGTCCGAGGTCGATGCCTTCGGCGCTGCCCTCCGCGCCGTCTGGGCGACCTTCGCCCGCACCGGCACCCTCGACCCCGTTCCGGTCGTGGGCCATCCCGTCCGGTTTGGTCCCGACACTCCGCCCAGGGCGAGAAGGGCCTGACCAAAGGCATGGGAAGACGGTCCCGATCTGTTCGCCGCCGAGCCGATCGTGTCCCTGTTGGCCGCGATCGGTGTCGCGACGCGCTACACCCATCCGGTAGCGGTGGCGGTCGGCACCTTCTTGGCGCTGATGACCCAGCGCGATGTGCGGGAGGCGTTCAAGTCGCGGGACGTCACCGTTGCCCGTGTTCGCCACGTTGTCCAGCCGGTACGTGCAGATCCGGTGCGTCTTGCGCGACAACTAGTTCTTCCCGCGTCGGTACTCGCTGGGGCTGCAACCGTGTTCTCTGCGGAAAGTGCGCGAGAAGTAGAACGCGTCATTGTAGCCGATGGTCCTGGCGATCTCGGAGATGTCGCGGGAAGTGGTGGCCAGCAGCTCGCGCGCTCGGGCCATCCGCAGGCGCTTGGCGTATTCGACCACGCCGCAGCCCGCCGCCATCCGGAACAGGGCCGCGAAGTGCGAGGGAGACAGGCTCGCCGTGCGCGCCAGCTCTTTGACGATCACCGGCTTCGCGAAGTTGTGCCGCAGGTACTCCTGCGCCTGGCGAACCGGCTCGGTGGGCTGGTGGGCTTCGGTCAGCGCGTCCGCGGCCAGCTGCGCCAGCAGGGTCCAGCCCGCGCCGGAGGCCGAGATAAGATGAGGGAAAGTCTCGTCCCGTTCGAGGAAGCCGATGGCGTCGTCGATCGCCGAGACGGCCCGGTAGGCGTCGCGCACCTCGACGATGGCTTCTCCGCCGTCCGGCGTGACGACCGAGAGCAGCTCCGAGACCTGGGAGCCCGCGGCGTGCAGCCACCAGATCGTCCAGGGGTCGCGCGAGTCCGCCCAGTAGAAGTGCGGGCGGGATGGGGGCAGGACGAGCGCGTTTCCCGGCCTGACCAGGCTCACCCTGCCGTCGACCTCGCAGTGCCCGACCCCGTCGGTGCAGACGATCACGATGGCTTCCGGTGCGCTGCGCGGGCGGTGCATGCCGTGGTTGGCCGCGCTGGGGAAGTACCCGGCGTCGGTGACGAGCAGGCCCGAGGTCGGGGCTCGGCGCAGGGCCGACGCCACCAGCGGCCGCGGCAGCACGCGCAATCGCTGACCTGGGAAACCATCGGGCAGCAGCATCCGCACACCGTACCTCCGGCCGTCGAATCGTCCAGGTAACTCGGTCGATTCGGCCATCCCGCCGAACGAGTGCCCGGTCGTAGCGTTGCCGCATGTCACAGGGTGAATCGACGCTGATCCTGCCGCCCCGCCCCGCCGAGCACGCCGAGGCCGGGGTCGCGGTGTGGCGGGCGGGGGTGATGATCGACAGCTACCTTCCCGAGGCGCCCGACCGGTATCCCGCCTACCTGGACAGGCGCGTCTATCAGGGCTCCTCCGGGCGGGTGTATCCACTGCCGTTCCATGACCGGATCAGCCCGGTGAAGGCCCCGGCGGAGTGGGACGCGGTGCATCTGGAGAACCGCTGGCTGCGGCTGATGGTGCTGCCCGAGCTCGGCGGCCGCATTCATGTTGCTTTCGACCGCACCCGAGACTACGACTTCTTCTACCGCAACCCGGTGATCAAACCCGCTCTCGTCGGCCTGACCGGCCCGTGGATCTCCGGCGGAGTCGAGTTCAACTGGCCGCAGCACCATCGCCCCGCCACGTTCCTGCCGACCGACGTCGAGATCGAGCACGAGCCCGATGGCGCCGTGACCGTGTGGTGCTCCGACCACGACCCCTTCGACCGGATGAAGGGGATGCACGGCGTCCGGATGCGGCCCGGCAGCGCCGTCCTGGAGTTGCGGGTGCGGCTGTACAACCGCTGCGAGCGGACCCGGACGTTCTTGTGGTGGACCAATATCGCCGCGCGAGCGGATGAGGACTACCAGTCGTTCTTCCCTCGTGACGTGCGCGTGGTCGCCGATCACGCCAAACGCGCGACGACCGGCTTCCCCGCCGCGGATCGGGCCTACTACGGGGTCGACTACCCGGCCCGGCACGACGAGGTCGGCACAGTCGCCGGTGGCGTGCGGGTCCGCGGCGACCGCCTTGACTGGTACCGCAACATCCCGGTGCCGACCTCGTACATGTGTGTGGGCAGTAAGGAAACGTTCTTCGGCGGCTATGACCATGCCGCGCGGGCTGGGTTCGTGCACGTCGCCGATCGGCAGATCGCTGTCGGGAAGAAGCAGTGGACTTGGGGTGCTTCGGAGTTCGGTGACGCGTGGGGCCGCAATCTGACCGACGACGGTTCGGCCTATGTCGAATTGATGGCCGGGGTTTTCACCGACAACCAGCCGGACTTCTCCTTCATCGCACCCGGGGAGACGAAGGTGTTTTCCCAGTTCTGGTATCCGATTCAAGAGATCGGCCCGGTGCAGGCGGCAACCGTGGACGCCGCGGTGCGGGTGGACCTCCGGGGAACGAGCGCGCGGGTCGGAGTCGCCGTGACGGCTGACCGCCCCGGATGCCGCTTGTCGCTCGTTGACGGCACTGGGACCGAGGTCGCCGAGGTGCGTGCCGACATCGCGCCGGGCAAGCCCTTCCAGGATGCCATCCCGCTGACGCGGCCGGCTGATCGACTCGTGCTGCGCGTCACCCACGGCGACGAACTGTTGGTGGAGTGGGATTCCCTGGTCCCCAGCGGGGACGATCACGTCACCCCGGCACGCGAGCCCGCCGCGCCCGAGGACGTGCCGACCGTGGAAGAGCTGGCCGTGATCGGCGCGCACCTCGATCAGTACCGGCACGCGACGCGCTCGCCGGAGCCGTACTGGCGCGAGGCATCGCGCCGCGATCCCGCGCATGTCGCGGCCAATGCCGGGCTCGCTGGGCGCGCGTATCAGCGTGGTGACTTCGCTGAGGCCGAGAAGTTGTCGCGGGTAGCCGTTTCCCGGCTGACGACGTTGAATCCCAACCCGGTCGACACGACCGCGCTGTACTGCCTCGGGCTCGCGCTGGAGCGACTCGGCCGGACCGAAGAGGCTTACGACGTCTACGGTTCCAGCTCCTGGGCGCGTGCGTGGCGGGCACCGGCGGGCTATCGCATGGCGCGTATCGACGCCGCACACGGGCGGAACAGGGAGGCGCTGGCCAGGCTTCAGGATGTGCTGCGCACCGAGCCGGAGCACCTGCAAGCCCGTGCGCTCCAGGTGCTTGTGTTGCGCCGTGACGGAAAGGACGGTCAAGCGGCAGAACTTGCCGAAGCCACCCGTGCGCTCGACCCCCTGGACTGGTGGACGCGCGACTTGCTTGGCCTGCCTCTCACCACGGACGCGCAGACCTGCCTTGACATCGCGCTGGAGTACGTCGGCGTTGGTGAGCACGAGGCGGCACTGCGGGTACTCGACGTCGCCCGCGAGCGGGAGGGTTCTCGCGCGATCGGACAGACAGCGGCCGGGCCGTTGCTGGAGTACTACCGAGCCGAGGTGCTGCGCAGGCTGGGCAGAGACCACGAGGCGCGTGAAGCCGTGGGGAGGGCGCGAACTCTCGACGCGACGTGGTGTTTTCCTTCGCGGTTGGACGACGCGTTGGCGTTGGAGCGGGCGGCGAACTCCGACGAGACGGACGCGCGGGCTCGTGCGCTGCTCGGACACTGGCTCTACGCCAACGGACGCCCTGATGACGCGTGCGCGGCCTGGAATGCCGCAACCGCGATCGACCCGGATGATCCCGTGGTGTGGCGAAATCTGGGACTCGCGGCCTTCAACCACCTCGGTGACCCCGACCAGGCATGCGCGGCCTACGACACCGCGCTCGCCGTCGCGGGCGACGACGCCAAGTTGATCTTCGAACGTGACCAGCTCAGCGCGAGACGCGGCGTGCCACCCGGGCAACGGCTGGACTGGCTCCTGCGGAACCGTGCCCTGGTCGAGACGCGGGACGACGCCACCCTTGAGCTCGCGCACCTGCTGATCACCGCCGACCGGCTCGACGAGGCCCGCGAACTGCTGCTTGGCCGCACCTTCCAGCCGTGGGAGGGTGGTGAGGGCGACGTGCTGCGCGTGTGGGACCGGCTGTGCCGCTCACGATCCACGGTGGACGATGCGTTCGCGCCGCCGGAATCACTCAGCGAGGCACGGCATCCGCTCGCGAACACCGCGCAGCTGCATCTGATGCGGGGTGACGTGCTTGGCGACCGGGCGGAGTGGGAGCTGGCCGCCGCGCAGCAGGGCGACTTCGTGGGGATGAGCAGCCAGCCCTACTCCGAGGCGACCTACTCTTCGGTGCTCGCGCTACGCAGGCTTGGTCGCACTGAGGAAGCCGACCGGCTCACCGAGGCATTGCGCGCCTTTTGCGACACGTTGGAGGCGAGCCCGGCGACCGTGGACTACTTCGCGACTTCGCTGCCATCGATGTTATTGTTCACCGAGGACCTGGCCGCCGCGCAGCTGCGCCGAGTCGGTTTTTTGCGGGCACAGCTCGACATTCTCGACGGACAGCACGCACGCGCGGGTGACCGGTTGGCCGCGCTGCTGGCTGACGACCCGCACCACGTCGACGCGCTGGACCTCGCCCGATCGATCCGGACTCCGACGCGGTGACGGCGTCTGTGCACCGTCACCGCGCGCGGGATTCCTTAGTGTCTGTTGGTGAACCCGCATCCGCGATCGACGTCGGCAGGGCGCTGCTTGGTCATATCCGTCGCGGTGGCAGGTCAAGGCGCCCTGCCACCGCGATAGCGGGGCCTTCGGCCGGGGCGGGTTCACGCGTTTGGTCGCTTTTGAAGTACTTCTTCAGCTCCGCCAACAGGCTCTTACACATCAGGACTATCCGCCACGGTTCCGGTCGCGGCAGCGTCGGCGTAGTTCGCGAGGCGCTCGGCCATCGGGACCCCGGCGCGATGGGCTCGCCTGCCGGTGCCGCCGCGCTGCCACGGCGCCGGGCCGGTCAGCGGGCGGAACTCGACTCCGGCCGCCGCCAGCCGGTCGAGGTGGCGGGTCAGCCGCCGGTGGAGATCGTGCGTGCGGGAGCCCCAAGCGATCTCCGCGAAGGCACACGTTCGTGGGTACAGGAGGTAGTCGACCAGTCGTGGGTCCTCGACGAACTCGGTCCACATCTGGCATTGGATCCCTTGCACACGAGCACTTTCGTCCTCGGACCAGTCCTGCGGGACCGGCTCCCACGAGGCGACGTCGTCGAGCGTGACCGGGCCGCCGATCGCGAGCGGCTCGTCGGGGTGGGCCTCCTGGAAGTAGTCGAAGTAGGTCGGCATGACCGGCGAGAGCACGACGTCGTGACCGGCTGCCGCCGCCCGGCGGGCGACCTCCGCGCCACGCCACGCCATGACCAGCGTGGTGGTCGATTCCGCGTCGGTGGCGGTTCCTTGCACGGCAAAGCTGTCGTCCCACGTGACCGGTGTTTTGCCGTGCTCAGCCAGCATTTGCCGCACTTCGGCCATCAGGGCGGCGAAGATCTCGGCGCTCCCGGAAAGACTCCGCTTGTCGGCGAACGCACGCACCACCGGGTCGTTGTCCCACGCCCGCAGGACGGACTCGTCGCCACCCACGTGCACGTAAGGAGAAGGGAACAGCGGGAGCAGCTCGTCGAACAGGAGGCGCAGGAACTCCAGGGACCGCTCCGACGGAGCCAGGAGCGCGTCGTGCACACCCCAGTTCGTGTGCACCGCGCGATCCGGCACGGACGGGGACCCGAACTCCGGGTAGGCGGCCAGCAAGGCGCCGGTGTGGCCGGGAACGCCGATCTCCGGGATGACCGTGATCGCGCGGTCCGCCGCGTAGGCGATGATCTCGGCGAGGTCGTCGCGGGTGTAGTAGCCGCCATGCGGTGTGCCGTCGTGGACGACCTCGTCGGAGTAGTGGCTGACCTGGCTCGTCACCCGCCAGCTGCCGACCTCGTGCAGGCGCGGGAAGCGAAGGCTCTCCACCCGCCAGCCCTGGTCGTCGCTGAGGTGCAGGTGCAGGGTGTTCAGCTTGTGCGCGCACATCAGCTCGATGTGGCGCAACACCTCCCGCTTGGGCAGGAAATGCCGGGCGACGTCGAGGAGCATTCCGCGCCACCGGAATCGTGGACTGTCCTCGACACGGATGACCGGTGCGACCCACCGGATGCTCGACGGCGCGGCCTGCCGGTAAGCGGCGTCGGGAAGGAGCTGACGCAAAGTCTGCACGGCGTATACGACACCGGAACGGTCCGCCGCGGTGATGGTCACTCCGGCCTCGGTCACGTCGAGCACGTAACCCTCGGGAGGGGTCGCGCCGGCGCGGAGCAGCACCTGCAGACCTGCGGGTTCGGTGACAACCTTGCTGGTCATGGGCAGCAGCGCGATCGCCCGCAGGACCGCCGCCCGTTCCTCCGCCGGCACGTCCAGGCACACCGGGAGTTCGGCCGGAAGCTGGAGCACCCCCGCGCCGAGCAGCACCGAGTGCGGTTGGGGAACGAGGTGTGCCGCCCGCTCTCGCGCGTCGTCGTGGCTCATGATCGTCGCCTCCCTGTCTGCGTGAACATGTTTCTTTCTGTTCATTCATCGTTTAGAGTAAGCATAATAATGCACGTTTAATGGCTAGTCTGCACATAAATGAACGAAAACCACCACGAAGGGACGCCGATGTATCTCCCGATCGCCGAGGTTGCCTGCGTGCCGGCTCGGGCGCGCGTCTTCGAGCAGGGCTGGCAGTCCTGGAGTCCCACCGGCACCTACCCGGGTGACGCGACCTCGCCCCGGCCGTCCTCGGCGCAGATCGCGGCGAGCTGTTTCCGCTTCGACCGGCCGATGCCGGAGTCCGGCTTCCAGGGCGAGGGACTTGTCGTGATCGACCCGGGCGACGGCGGCCCGGTGCGGTCGTGGTCCGCGGTGGATCACTCCGCCGAAGTCCCCTCCATCCGCGTGCAGGCGCGCGAGGACCGGCTCGTCGTCTCCAGCCTGGGCGCTGTCCGCGAGACCGAGCACGCCGACCTCCCGCGCGCGCTCGTCGCCTGGGCCGACGAGGTGGCGGCCGTCAGTGGCGTGACGGCGGTCCGTCCGCTCGGTCCGGGGTGGAGCAGCTGGTACGGGCACTGGAACAAGGTCACCGAGCAGGACATCGCCGACACCCTGGTGCACGCCGAACGAATGAAGCTGCCGCTGGAGATCATCCAGCTCGACGACGGCTACCAGAGCGCGATCGGGGACTGGCTCGACATCCGGCCGGGCTTCGGATCCCTTGAAGGAGTGGCGAAACGCGTCGCCGACACCGGGCGGCGCGCGGGTATCTGGCTGACGCCGTTCTTCGTCGCCGCCGACAGCCGGGTGGCGACCGAGCATCCGGACTGGCTGGTGCGGGGCACGCCCGCGATGCGCGAGTGGGACCGGGACATCGCGGTGCTCGACGTGACGCACCCTGGCGCGGCGGAGCATCTCGGCGGCGTGTTCAGATCCCTTGTGGCGACCGGGTTCTCGTTCTTCAAGATCGACTACATCTACGCCGGAGCGCACCCCGGCCGGCGGCACGCCGACGTGTCGGGGCACGACGCCTACGTGGCGGGGATGCGGATCATCCGCGAGGCGGCCGGTCCGGACTCGACCGTTCTTGGTTGCGGCGCACCGATGCTGCCCAGTGTGGGACTCGTTGACGCCATGCGGGTCAGCCCGGACACCGCGGTCACCGTCGAACCCAAGTCCGGGGACGTCAGTCAGCCATCACAGCTCGGCGCGCGGCTGGCCGGGGCCGCGCGGGAGTTCATGCACGGCCGGTTGTGGGTCAACGATCCCGACTGCCTGCTGGTGTCTCCGCGTGTGGAAGACCGCGCCGGCTGGGCGGATCACGTGGCCTCCAGCGGTGGGTGGAGGTGTTCGAGCGATCGCCTCGCCGACCTCGACGAGTGGGGAGCCACGCGCACCCGCGAGCTGCTCACGCCATCAACCAGTCCTGCCTGATCTCTCCGGAAGGGAGTCCACCATGGCTCAGGTCCTCACGGTGCCGACCCCGCCACCACCGGTCTCGACCCGGCCGGTGCCGCCACGGGGACGTCGTCGGCGGGCGCGGGAAACCCTGACGGCATATGCCTTTGTGGCCCCGAGCCTATTCGGTGTCGTCGCGTTCCTGTTGCTGCCAGTACTGATCGTCGCCGCGCTGAGCCTGTTCGACTGGAAGCTGCTGGCCACGCCAGAGTTCGTCGGGCTGGCCAACTACGAGCGGCTCTTCGCCGACGACGGGATCGGCCACTCGCTGCTGGTCACCATCGCCTACGTGGTACTGACCATCCCGGTGCAGACGGTGCTGGCCCTGTTACTCGCGCTGCTGCTCAACCAGCGAGTGCGCGGCGTGAAGATCTTCCGCGCGTTGTTCGTCCTGCCATGGATGGCGACGCCGGTGGTGATGGGCCTGGTGTGGGGCTGGATCTTCGACCCGGCCAACGGCGCGGTCAACTCCTTCCTGGCGATCTTCGGGATCGACGGGCCGAGCTGGCTGTCCTCGGCCGGCCTCGCGCTGCCCTCGGTGGCGGCGACGCAGGTGTGGCAGTTCGCGGGCTACAACATGCTGTTCTTCCTCGCCGGGTTGCAGTCCATCCCGAAGGACTTCTACGAGGCGGCCACGCTGGACGGGGCGTCGCCGGTCCGGCAGTTCTTCGCGATCACACTGCCGCTGTTGCGCCCGACGCTGTTCTTTGTCCTTGTCACCAACGTGATCGGCTCGTTCCAGGTCTTCGACACCGTTTTCGTGATGACCAACGGCGGTCCCGGCAACAGCACCGAGGTCATCAACTACACGATCTACCAGACCGCGTTCCGGCAGTTCGACTTCGGCTACGCCTCCGCCATCGCGATGGTGCTGTTCCTGATCATCCTCGCGGTCACCATGGCGCAGGTCCGGTACTTCAACCGCACCACGACCTACGACCTGACCTGAGAGGTGCCGACCGTGACCACGACCACCCGGCGACGGCGGCCCTCCCGCCGCGCCGCCCTCTACGCGACGCTGATCATCGGGGCGGCCATGTCGGTCTTCCCGTACTGGCTGATCGTCTCGACGGCGTTGAAACCGCGCGGTGAGCTGTTCGAGGCGGCACCGTGGGCGCCGCCGTCCTCGCCGACGCTGGAGAACCTCGGCGCGCTGCTGGACTCGGACTTCGCGCAGTCCATCCTCAACACCTTCATCTTCGTCACCATCCTCACCGTCGGGCAGCTGATCTTCACCACGCTGGCGGCGTATGCGTTCGCGCGCTTGGAGTTCCGGGGCCGCGACTCGCTGTTTTGGCTGTACCTGGCCACCCTGATGGTGCCTAACGTGGTGACCCTGATCCCGCTGTTCCTGATCATGCGTGAGCTGGACCTGGTGAACAGCTGGTACGGGCTCGTCGCGCCGTACGTCTTCGGCACGCCGTACGGGATTTTCCTGATGCGCCAGTTCTTCCGCAGCATCCCGCGCGAGATCGAGGAGGCCGCGCGGGTGGACGGCGCGGGGCATCTGACCATCCTGTGGCGGATCATCCTGCCGCTGAGCAGGCCGATCCTGGCCACGCTGGCGATCGTCACGGTGATCTCGTCCTGGAACAACTTCCTGTGGCCGCTGATCATCACCAGCAGCGAGGACACCCGCGTGGTCACCGTCGCGATCGCCGCCCTGCGCTCGGAGATCGGCATCGACTACACCCGGATGATGGCAGGCAGCCTGCTCACCCTGCTGCCGATGCTGCTCGTCTTCGTCTTCTTCCAGCGCTACATCGTCCGGTCGGTCGCCCTGACCGGACTCAAGTGACACGAAGGAGTGTCCTCATGAAGCTCTCCACTTTCCGGCGGAAAATGCTCAGCGCGCTGACAGTCGGCGCGCTGGTCGGGCTGGTCGCCGCCTGCGGCGGCAGTGACGGCAAGACGACGCTGACCTACCGAATCTGGGACGAGCAGCAGCAGAAGGGCTACGAGAAGGTCTTCGAGGCGTTCAAGGTCAAGCACCCCGGCATCGACGTCAAGATCGAGCTTCAGCCCTACGACCAGTACTGGACCAAGCTCGTCACCGAGATGGTCTCCGGCACCGCACCCGACGTGTTCTGGATGACGCCCGCGAACTTCCCCGAACTGGCGACGCAGGGCGCGTTGATGGACGTCTCCGCCGCCGTGGAGCAGTCCGGCCTGACCAAGGACAAGTACCACCCCAACGTCGTGGATTCCTTTACTTACAAGGGAAAGATGTACGCCGTCCCCAAGGACTGGGGCGTACCGGGGATGCTCTACAACAAGCAGGTCTTCGCCGAGGCCGGCGTCGAGATGCCCACCGAGCCGCTGACCTGGGCGCCCGACGGATCCGGGACGTTCCTGCCGCTGATGCGGAAGCTCACCGTCGATGTGAACGGCAAGCACCCCAATGAATCCGGCTTCGATCCGGCCAAGGTCAAACGGTGGGGCTTCGCCTCCTGGAACCACTCGGGCACCCAGTGGCTGAACTGGATCCCGAGCAACGGCGGCACGACGATCACCAAACCCTACGGCACGTTCAACTTCAACGAGCCCGCTTCGGTCGAGGCGTTGCAGTGGGGCGTCGACCTGATCAAGAAGTGGCACGTGTCCCCACCCGCCGAGCAGACCAACCCGCCCGCGGGCCGGGCGACCGAGATGTTCCAGCGCGGCGAGGTCGCGGTCTTCCCTGCCAACAACGCGCTGCTGCCCTTCGTCGCCCCTAACTCGACCTTCCCGATCGGCACCGCGTCGCTGCCCGCGGGCAAGGCAGGCCGCGTCGTGATCATCAACGGCCTCGGCGAGGCGGTCTACTCCCGCACCGACCATCCCGACCAGGCCAAGCAGCTCGTGTCGTTCCTGGCCACCCCAGAGGCGCAGTCGATCATGGCCGAGGGCGGCTATGTCTTCCCTGCCATCAACGACCTCGCCCCGCGCTACGTCGAGCACTGGAAGGCCAAGGGCATCGACACCCAGCCGTTCCTGGACGAGGCGCGCGGCAAGACGGTGAACTTCCCGATCGTGTCCGGCTTCGCCGCGGCGGAACCCAAGATCAACCAGATCTTCAACGACATGTACCTCGGATCGGTCAACGTCTCCGACGCCGCCGGCGCGGCCGTCAAACAGGGCAACGCCCTGCTCAAACCCGAGAAGTAGGAGGTCGGCCATGTCCGCATTACCCAAGAGATGGCGCGGGGCGGCGATCGCCACCGCCGCGTTGCTGGCCGTCTCACTGGCACCGGCCGCGACGGCCGATCCCGCGCCCGGGGTGCCCGTGCAGCTGCTGTCGATCACCGACCTGCACGGCTACTTCGGCGAGTACACCACGACCGTGCCCGGCTCGCGTGCCGGTGAGCCCGCGAAAACCGTGGGTGGCGGTGCATATCTCGCCTCGCACCTCGACCGGCTGCGCGCACCGGAGAACTCCGTACTGTTCTCCGCGGGCGACGACTTCTCCGGCTGGCCGTCGGAGACCGCGTGGTTCTGGAACGAGCCGACGATCGAGTACATGAACATGATCGGCGTCGAGTTCTCCACCGTGGGCAACCACGAGATCGACCGGAAACCGGCCTACCTCAAGCATATGATGGAGGGCACCTGCCAGGGCCGCCCCGACCGCGACCTCTGCTTCACCGACTCGACCGGGAAACGCTTCCAGGGCGCGGACTTCGACTACTACTCCGCGAACGTGATCAACGAAGCCACCGGCCGTCCGCTGGTCAAGCCGTACCACGTGCGGCAGGTCGACGACGGTCGCGGCGGCACACTCCCGGTGGGATTCATCCACGCCACGACCACCCACACGCCGGAAGAGCAGCTCTCCTACTGGCCGAGCGAACTGAAGTTCCTGCCCGAGGTGGAGACGATCAACCACTACGCCGAGGAGCTGCGCGGGAGGGGCGTCCAGGCCATCGTCGCCGTTGTGCACGAAGGGTTCTCGCAAGCGAACGGGGCGGGGTACAACGACTGCACCGCACCGTTCGGCCCGCTTGCCGACATGAACAAGCAGATCAGTCCGGCGGTGGACGCCATCGTCGGCGGGCACTGGCACGCGCTGGTGAACTGCATGCTGCCCGACCCGGCCGGTAATCCCCGCCCGGTGGTGGACGCGGCGAACCACGGCAGGCTGATCAACGAGATCAACCTGGAGCTGGACCCGGCGACCGGCGATGTCCGCCGAGACCGGACGAAATCGGTCAGCCACGCCAACACCCGTGATGTCGTACCGGATCCCGAGGTGCAGCGGATGGCGAAGTACTGGAAGGACCGGCTCCCGGCGCGGGGTGACCAGCAGGTCGCCACGGTTACCGGCGATCTCACGCGCACCTCCGGCACCGACGAGGAGTCCACACTTGGCAACGTCACCGCCGATGCGTTCCTCTGGGCGGCCAACAAGGACGGACAGGCCGATCTCGCGGTCGCGATGCCGGGAATCTTGCTGCGCGATATACCTTTCGCCCCCAATCCAGCCAATCCCGCGGACGCGCCGGGACGGGTGCTGTTCTCCGAGCTGGTTTTCGGCACGGTCTACGAGAACGGCATCGGCCCGGCCGTCGTGCGTGGGACGGTGACCGGCAAGAAACTCGACGAGCTGATCGAGAGCCAATGGCAGCGGGGGGCCGACGGTGTCGTGACGTATCGGCACATGGCCGTTTCCGGCAACGTTTCCTACCCCTACTCCCCCGACGCCCCACTCGGGCAGCACGTCGACATCAAGAAGATCCGGATCAACGGGAAGCCGGTGAAGGCCGACCGCGAGTACCGGATCGCGACTCTGGCCAACAACTTCTTCGCCCGCAACGCCACACCCGGGTTCACGGCGCTTTTCGATGCCAGGAACCAGGACCGGAGCATCTACTCCGGTGCGGACGCGCTCTGGAAATACCTGGAGGCCAGGTCGCCGGTCCGGCCGCCGAAGCTCGACCGGGTCCGGCCCGCACCTGGAAGTAGCCGTTAAGCGCCGGCTCACCTGAACCGGGACGGAGGGGTTGGCACGTGTTCGCTCATCGAGTCGAACTTGCGGACATAGTTCAGCCCCTCCGGGATCTCGATGCTGGTCGTCGAGGTCCAGCCCCGGGTCAGGGTGGGCCAGTCGGGCACGTCGGGGTGGAAGTGCGGCCGGAACGGCTCGTAGCCGTCGATGAAGGCGGCTGGTTCCGACCTCGCCTGCCACCGGATGTCCGCCGACAACCGCAGCCGGTCGCTGAGGTTGGGGCGGGCCCCGTGCACGGTGAGACTGGTGAACATGAGCACGTCCCCCTGGCCGAAGTGGGTGCTGCGCCAGTCATCCACGCCGCTGCCCGCCACCTGCGCGGTGACCCCGCCGGGGCCCTCCGCTCGCGACACACCGAGCACGCCGAGCTTGTGCGACCCGGCGAGAACCTCAAGCCCGCCGGCGTCGGAGGGACAGTCAGCGAGGGGGATCCACATGGTCAGGGTGTCGACCGCGCCCTGGATGAGGCGGTAGTCCTGGTGAGCGGGCGTGGGGGTGGCCCGCGGCGTCGGCGCCGTGATGCGGGCGATGTGCATCGGGTGGCAGAAGACCTCGTCGCCGAGCAGCCGCTGAGCCAGGCCGCGCAGCTCCTCCCGTTCGCTGAGCTCATGGAAGGACTGCGTCGCCTGCACGGCCGAGTACATGCCGAAGAAGGTGGACTTGCCCTCCTCGACCGCCCGGTCGTCGGACGCCCGCAGCTCGTGCGGCTCGGTGCCGGAGGCCAGCCACCTGCTGTCGTGGAGCACGGCCGCGATGTCGGCGCGAACACCGGTGACATAGTCGCCGGGCAGCAGGCGGGGGAAGTAGAGGTAGCCGTCCTCGGACATGCGCTCCCGTAGTGCCGCGACGTCGTCGGCGATGTCGCTGGAATCGATCAACTGCTTCATGGTCTGCCTCCGCCGTGGTGGTATCGACGGATTCGACTGTAGAGAGGGCGGGGTATCGCGGACATGGCCGAACCTGCCGGGCAGATGACAGATCCTGCTGCGACGCCCTCGCCTCCGGCCGGGTTGCTCGTCGTCGGCGAGAGCACCTTCACCAAGCGCGTCGAGGCGAACCGGCCGACCGGCTCGCCGAGCTGGCTGCTCATGTGGACAACGCGGGGGCGCGGCGTCGTGCACCACGGGGACACAGACCTGACAACCAGCGCGGGGCAGCTCGTGCTGATCGAACCCGGCGTGCGGCACACCTACGGAGTCGCGCCCAACGCCGGGGAATGGTCGCTGCTGTGGGCGCATTTCCGGGCGCCACACGGAAACTGGCTCCAGACGAGTCGCCATCTGACACCGTCGGCTAGTGGCGCCACGGAGGCCATCGACGCCGCCTTCGACCGGCTCCGCCGTTACGCCCGGCTCACCGGTGATCACATCCCGCCGTCGCCGGTCCACCTCCCGGCCTTCGCCGCCCGCCCCGAACAGCAGGCCCTCGCCATGTGCGTGCTCGAAGAGATCGTGCGCCTGGCCGGCCTCGCCGGTGCTCCCGCCGCACCGCCGGGCCCGGACCCGCGCATCGCCCGCGTGCGGCAGCTCATTGCCGAAACACCGGAGGCCCCGCACACCCTGAACTCACTCGCCGCCATCGCCGGGCTGTCACCGTCGCACTTCAGTCACCTCTACGCGAGGGCCACCGGCCACAGCCCCATGCGGGAGTTGCGCACCCGCCGCCTGCACCGCGCGGCTCGGCTGCTGACCGGCACGGGAATGTCCGTCGCCGCGGTCGCCGGCACCGTCGGCTACGTCGACCAGTTCCACTTCAGCCGCGCGTTTCGCCGCGAGTTCGGCCTGCCGCCGAGCAGTTACCGGCACAACGGCGAGGTTCCCGGTTGGGACTGACGTATGCGGAATCCGTGCGGGCGTCCCCAACACTGACCCCGTCAGGCAGGAGACCACTAGCGCGCTGCTGAACCTGGTATCAGACAACTTCTGGTGTCAACGGACAACCGATCGGTGCGGCAGCCGAACTGACCCGACCTGCCACGCACGTTCCGGCTCCCGGCATGCCGGGGGTGCAGACCACCGGCGTGGTGTTCTCGCTCTGGCTGATCACGTTCCTGAAGCCCGGAGACGTGGCTGTGCTTCTCTACTTCGCTTACGGGCGAAGGAAGTCCGCCATCGCGGACCGGTAGGTCACAGGCCGAAGGGCCACACGCGCGCCGCGAGGTTCCGCGTCGCAAGGCCCAGCCTGGTCTTCGGCACGAGCAGCGCCGCGGCCGACTTGACGGTGCGCTGTTTCGGCATCACCCTGGCGCGGTGCTCGGCCTCGTACCGGGTAAGGCCCCCGTCCGTGGCGAGCGCGGTGGCCAGGGTGTGCGCGCCGACGATGGCGAGGCTGGAACCGTCACCGAGCAGGGACACGCACGACGCGGCGTCGCCGACCAGCGCGATGCGGCCCTTCGACCACGACGGAAGGTCGACCAGGCTGACCGCGTCGAAGAAGACGTCCTCCGCGTGCCGCAACCGGTCGAGCAGCTCCGGCACCCGCCACCCGACGCCCGCGTACGCCGCCGCGACGATCCGCTTGTGCTGCGCCATGTCGCGGTAGTCGAAGTGGTCAACCTCGGCGCGGAAGATGAAAGCGACCCCACCCTTGCCGCGTGACGGGTGAAGGGCGACCAGCCGGCCCGGCGTGTTGTGGATGAGCACGTCCTCGGGGTGGTCGACCGGCTCGCTGAACGGTGTCGTGGCGACGTAGATGCCCGTGAGCCGCACGAAGTCACGCTCGGGGCCGAAGGCGAGGCGGCGCACGGTGGAGTGCAGCCCGTCCGCGCCGATCACGAGGTCGAACCGGCGGGGCGCGGCACGGTCGAACGTGACATCCACGCCGTGCTCGTCCTGGCGAAGCGCGGTGATCGTGTCGTCGAAGAGGAACTCGGCGTCGTCCTGGGCCGCCTCGTACAGGATGGTGGCGAGGTCGTTCCGGGGGATCTCGACCTCGTTGCCCTTGGCCGCGGCCATCTTCATCGTGGCGACCTGGCGACCGTCCGCACCCAGTAACCGGATCCGGTTCGACGTCGTGGCGGCGTCCCGCAGCTGGGGCACGACGCCCATAGCCTTGACGACCGGCAGGGCCGGCCCGCGGACGTCGACGGGGTTGCCGCTGGAGCGCAGGCCCTGCGACCGCTCCACAACCGTGGGCTTGAAGCCGTTGCGGGCCAGCCAGTAGGCGAGGGTCGAGCCGGCCACGCCTGCCCCGGAGATCAGCACGTTCTTCGTCATGCCGGCAACATTAGCAGCAGTGAGTGCAGAATTGCACTGACTGCGGATTTGCACTCACTGCCGACCTGCGTATGCTGCTGTTCATGTCCCTTCGCGACCGCAAGCGAGCCCGCACACGCCAGGCCCTGATCGACGCGGCGACGGACTTGTTCGAGCGCCAGGGCTACGACGAGACGACGATCGCCGACATCGCGGCGGCGGCGGAGATCGGCGCGCGGACGTTCTTCAGCTACTTCGCCAGCAAGGAAGAACTCCTGTTTCCGGAATCTGACGGGCGCGTGCGGGCGGCCATCGACGCCATCGCGACGCGCAGCCCGGACGAGAGACCGGCAGACGTGCTGCTGCGTGCCCTCGGCGAGATCAACGACACCAGCGAGGAGATGGTCAGCCCGCTGGCAGCGCTCCGCCTGCGGCTGATCCAGACCGTGCCCGCCGTGCGCGGTCGCGCGTTGCAGTTACAGCTTGACGCCCAACGAGAGATCGCGAAACACCTGGCCGAGGCCTTCCCCGGCCAGCTGGACCTGGTACGCGCGGCGGCACTGACAGGCGCGTTCGTCGGCGCCGTCAGCGGCGCACTCCAGGCCCTCCTCGACAGTGCCGACAGGGCCGACCCTGCCGCGCTGCAGGCCGCTATGCGGACCGCCACCGAGGTGGCACTCACCCCGTGGCGGCGATCAACCTGACCGAGGTAATCGCAGCTGATCGTGTTCCGATGGTGGCGCACGCTGTCCTGCCATGACGAGGCGTCGCCGAGTTGCTCCAGGATCCGTGACGTGTCCCTGCTCCCCCGGGTCCTCGATGGCCACCACCGCGTGGTCCGGCTTCGCAGTCCAGGCCCCTGATCCAGAACCACCCCTCGGTGTCCACGAGCACGAATCCGGCGTCGATCGGCGCGAATATCCGCTCATGTCGCTGATCGGCCGATCGGGACGCAAGCGTTCGCTTGCCGAAGCGCGGACTTAGTGGCGGTGGTCGAACAATGAGCGGCCAGCGGCCCCACGGGGTGCACTCGCACCCGAGCCACCGCGACGTTCACAGACCCGAACAAGAGGGACACGCAGCTTCTCGGGTTCGGCCACCGGCAGCCCGCTGCGGATGGCACTCGTCAGCTCTTCCGGATCGGGACCCGGTTCCGCTCGCGGCGCGGGCGGTTTTCGCAGCACCAGCCCGGCACTGAAGACCTGTACACGGCGCTGGAGCGGGTCGCGAACTTCATCCTCGACCAGGCGGCCGACGACGTCCCTCGTGGGAAGCACGCCGCCGCCGTCTAAACGAAGTCGTCGTGTGCGAGCCCGCTGATGCGGGCCGCCAACGTCACGCTGTCGGCGGGCAACAGCGTGACCGATCCGTAGCTCCGCACGACGAGATACCGGCCACCGTCGGTGTCCACGAAGGAGAGCGGGCGGATGGCCGTCAGTACGTTCCCGGCGGCTCCCGATCGCGCCGCACTCACCTGGCCGATCGCGCTCGCCCGCGCCAGGACCCGCAAGAGCCGCTCGGCGTCATCACGGTGCACCCCGTACCCGATCAAGGATCGTGTCCCGTCGCCGAGCCGCCCGGATCGCCGCCACATCAGGCCGGACCGGTCGAGGGCGAGTTCGGTGACGCGGACGGGGCGCCCGACACCCGGATCGACCTCGGGCACTACCTCCAAGACGCCTTCCGCCAACCTCGTCGCGTTCATCCAGCCCAGTTCCACCGTCTCGTTGCGCATCGTCACGCGCAATGCCCGTCCGGTGGGCTGGGGGAAGCAGCCGACCGCCGCCTGTCCGGCGGCGTCGCTGTAGAGCAAGGACAGCGCGAAATCGGCGTCGTCCATCGCCCGCAGGGCCTGCACCAGATCACCGTCGAGGTTGTCTGCGTCTCCGAGGCTGTTGGACGTCAGCCATCGGTGTGCTTTGGCCCGGCACTCTCGTCGCTCCGCGTCGTCGCTGCCGTGCCGGTGCACCACGAGAGGGAACGGCATGGGCCCGAGGCCGAGCCGTTCCCAGAGCACCTCGTAGACCAGCGCGGGAAGGGCGGGAAGCGCCATCGTCACCACGCTGTCGATCACGGCGCCCCTTCCGCCTGCCCGTTCGCCGGGGGTGGACTGGCAGGGCGAACGATCCGCTGACCGGACTCGGCGTTTCGCAACCGGGCTTGATCGACCATCAGCAGCATGAGCACGTCCGGCCCCAGCCCGGTTTCCGGCACGTTTTCCGGCCACGCTGGCAGGCGACGGTCCTTGCGGGTGATCGCGATGATCATCGGGCTCCTAGGTCAGGGGAGCTGAGGGCATGAGACCCATCCTCGACCATTCGCTCGCTCACGGGGAGATCTCAGTAGGGCATAACATTCCTGGACGGGGCGATGGTGGTATGGGTCAACCCCACCTGCTGGCTCCGGCCGCGATGAGCGAGCTGAGCGCGGTGCTCGTCTGCGCCTACCTGGCCGCCGTGTTGCTCTGCGGCGACGCGCGGCGGGACGGCCGGCACGACCTTGCCGAAGCATTCTGCCGCCGCGGCCTGCCCACCGCGGTCATCACCGGCACCGTAGGGCTCGCCGGCATCGCGGTGCTGCGCTCGGACGCTCCGCTGCTGTTCGACGGACTCACCGGCCGCGGACCGCTGACGGTGGCATTGTCTCATCGGATGGGCAGCTGTCGGGCATGGTTTCCTTCTCTCTCGCGTAGATCATCGGCCGAGGGCGGCGCGGATGGCGTCACGGGCCCGGTCCATGATCGCGAGGGGCGGGCCGAACAAAAGATTCGCTGTCGCGCTCTCGACTCCGGGATGGGGGCGGGTCGGCGCGATCGCCTCCGCCACCCGCACCGTCGCGGCCATGGCACGCAACCGCTCAGGCCCGTGTGCGGCGCGCAGCAGCGGGAACTCTTCCCGTTCTTCGTGTTCGGCGTGCGCGAGAACGTCCTCGCGCAGTTGGACGAGCAGGGTGTCGAAGCCCTCGGCTTCCGGCCCCATCTCGATCAAGGTGACGAGCAGCCGCTTGGCGCGATGCTCTTCTCCGATGCGGGCTTCCACTACGTGTTCGCCGTCCTGCAAGCCGCGCACTTCCGGGTGAATCACCTCTTCTTCGGCGGTCTCGTGCACGGCGAGCAGCCGGACGAGGTCCCGGAACAGGTCGCGGCGCTGTTCTCCTTCCGCGGTCTCCAGTTCGGTGAACAGCGACCGGATTTCGTCGTGCTGACGGTGCAACAGGGCGATGACGTCTTCGTTTTCGTTGTCGGGCACTTTTCTTCCCTCTGTCCGGCGGAAACATGCGGTTGCCACCGGATTCCCGCCTCGCCGTGCTTCACACATCACCGCGAACAGGTGTGACGACCGAGAAGCCGGGTACACCCCTGCGACGTCCCCGGAAGAACAGGTAGCGCGATGACCCAGACGCCGGCACGGCCATTACCGGTTCCTCACGCGCCCCGCCAGGCAGGCAAGCGAGGGAGCGCCCTGCTGAAGCTGATGAGGACGACGGATCCGAAGACGATCGGCGTGATGTACATGACCACGTCGTTCGGGTTCTTCCTGATCGGCGGACTCACGGCGTTGCTGATGCGCGGGGAACTGGCGCGTCCCGGTCTTCAGTTCCTGTCGCCGGAGCAGTACAACCAGCTGTTCACCATGCACGGCACGATCATGCTGCTGCTCTACGCGACGCCGAACGTGTTCGCCTTCGCGAACTTCCTGGTGCCGTTGCAGATCGGGTCGCCCGATGTGGCCTTCCCGCGGTTGAACGCGTTCTCCTATTGGCTCTACCTGTTCGGCGCGATGATCGTGCTCGGCGGCTATCTGACTCCCGGCGGGCCGCCGGACTTCGGCTGGACGGCTTACACACCCTTGTCAACGGCCGTGCATTCACCAGGCGTCGGCGGCGATCTGTGGATCGCCGGGCTGATCTTGACCGGCCTCGGAACGATCCTCGGCGCGGTCAACATGATCACCACGATCGTCTGCCTGCGCTGCCCGGGAATGCTGATGTGGCGTATGCCCATCTTCACCTGGAACATCTTCTTCACCAGCATCCTGATCCTGCTGGCCTTCCCGATCCTCACCGCCGCTTTGTTCGGGCTGATGGCCGACCGGCATCTCGGGGCGCACGTCTTCGACCCGGCCAACGGCGGCGCGATCCTGTGGCAGCACCTGTTCTGGTTCTTCGGCCACCCCGAGGTCTACATCGTCGCGTTGCCGTATTTCGGCATCGTCAGCGAGATCATCCCGGTGTTCAGCCGGAAACCCCTGTTCGGCTACAAGACCATGGTGTTCGCCACGATCGCGATCACCGCCCTGTCGGTCGCGGTGTGGGCGCACCACATGTTCGCCACCGGCGCGGTACTGCTGCCGTTCTTCTCCATCATGACCTTCCTCATCGCGGTGCCGACCGGGATCAAGTTCTTCAACTGGATCGGCACCATGTGGAAAGGACAGCTCACCTTCGCATCACCGATGCTGTGGTCGATCGGATTTCTGGTGACGTTCCTGCTCGGCGGGCTGACCGGGATCATCCTCGCCTCACCGCCGCTGGACTTCCACATCCACGACACCTACTTCGTGGTGGCGCACTTCCACTACGTCCTGTTCGGCACCATCGTGTTCGCCACCTTCGCCGGGATCTACTTCTGGTTCCCCAAGATCACCGGCCGGATGATGGACGAACACCTCGCGAAATGGCATTTCTGGACCACGTTCATCGGCTTCCACGTCACCTTCCTGGTCCAGCACTGGCTCGGCAACGCCGGTATGCCCCGCCGCTACGCCGACTACCTGCAGAGCGACCAGTTCACCGGCATGCACATGGTCTCGACGATCGGCGCCTTCCTGCTCGGCCTCTCCGTGCTGCCGTTCATCTGGAACGTGTTCAAAAGCTACCGTTACGGCGAATCGGTCGACGTCGACGATCCCTGGGGTTTCGGCAACTCACTGGAATGGGCCACCACCAGCCCGCCGCCCCGGCACAACTTCCTGGAACTGCCCCGCGTCCGCTCCGAACGCCCGGCCTTCGAACTCCATTACCCCCACATGATCGAACGTATCCGCGACGAAGCCCACCGCACCAAGGGACACCCCAAGGGCGCCGCCGATCCCGCCGAACTCGCCGCCTCCGCCACCCAGCCCGACGACCAAGGCCCCAGCAGCGACTCACGCGGACGCTGACCCCACAAACCGCGAAAGGAAACCCGGGTGGCGGCCACGACCGGAGGAACCAGAACTCTTCACACCGATTCGGTGACCAGCTCCCGATCGGCCCCGTACCGCAAGCGCCCGCGTAGTTCGGGGACGAAGGAAGGATCGGCGTAGGCCAACGTCTCGAGGTCGACCTCTCGCGGTATCGGTGTCTCGGCCGGGAGCAGCGAGTCGAGGACCAGCCCGGCCGCGCACAACGCCAGGGCGTCGTCCGCCGCCGACAGGTCCACCGCCTCACGCAACCACGGCGTCAGCGACACCTCGAACGTCCCGGCGCCCGAACCGCGGCAGCAGTACTCCACCCGATACCGGGACCGCTCGACGATCCGAACCTGCCATACCGCTCCCGCCGTGCTCCGCGTCATGCCTGCCCATACCCCGTCACACGGCTGGCAAACAGACGGCGTCACGACGGACCACGCCGCCGCGCGACCACTCACCATCGAGATCACGAACTACAGCTGGAGGGGAACAGGCCCCGGCCGGTGCCGCTGGCCTCGAAAAACCAGCGAGCCTGTCCGTCGTCCACGCGGTCGCGGGCATCTCACAGTCCGCCGACGCGCTGCCGATGCGGCCCGGCTGCACGTCTAGGGCGTGTCTGGCAAATCTCGTTCGCGGTCTTCGCGCCCAGGTGGCCCCTGGCGGCGTGGGCCCTTCGACCGAGTACGCCCAGTACGAGGCC
>NZ_JBFBBY010000023.1:0-77754 GCF_040682875.1 Amycolatopsis sp. NPDC051071
GCATGCGGACGTCCATCAGCACGACGTCGGGGCGTTCCTTCTCGGCCAGTTCCGCCGCTTCCACGCCGTCGCCCGCCTCGCCGACGACTTCGAGGGAAGGGGTCCTTCACGCGCGGCTGCTGTGCCTGCTGATGCACCTGAGACCACAGCGGCGGTCCTGAAGGCAGCGAAGGACTCCTTTACTACTTCATGGTAGGTAAGGAGGCCTGCACGGACCGGGCCCGCGATCAGCCCCGCAGCCAGATCCGGTAGGTACCTAAGACGCTCTTGGCCCTGACGATCCGAAACACTCACGACCCTGGGTCGACGCCACCTCAGCTGTATCTGCCACATCTGCCACATCTGCCACATCAGCCACATCAGCCACATCAGCCACATCTGTCACATCGACACCATCTCGGAGCGCCCGGGAAAGCTCGCCCGGCTGTGCCGCCCTGGTCGCGACCGCACCGACAGGAAGCGCGCCGCAAGATCAACATGAGCTGAGTGGTCTTGTCCTCAAGGAGGCTCACAGGCCAGCCTCGAAGTTACCGGCCGGTAGCATATTGTCGGCGTATCGAAAACCGCATACGGGGCGGCAACACCGCGCTGCCTTGACTGGGGGTATGACCGACAGCGAACCAGCACGAACAGCGGTCCGCCGCGCCCGCTCGCCGTCGCCATGGTCGTTCCCCGCCGTCCCGGGAATGGGGATCACGATTTACGGGTGCGGGCAGGACGAGGCCGCGTTGTTCCGGGAGATGGCGCCTCGCTTCGGCGTGATGCCGACCATCACCGAGGCGCCGGTGTCCGAGGCCACTGTCGCGCTGGCCTCCGGGAATCGCTGCGTCAGCGTGGGGCATAAGACACGGATCGCGGATAACGCTCTTCTCGCGCTCAGCCGAGCAGGCGTAACGTACATTTCCACGCGAAGTATCGGCTACAACCATATCGATGTGGAATACGCGAAGAGCGTCGGCATTTACGTCGAGAATGTCGCCTATTCACCCGACAGCGTGGCCGACTATACGCTGATGCTGATGTTGATGGCGGTCCGGCATGTCAAATCCGTACTCAGACGTGCCGACGTCCAGGATTACAGATTGCATGACGTGCGCGGGAAAGAGCTACGCGATTTGACCGTCGGCATCATCGGGACAGGGCGCATCGGCGTGGCGGTCATGGACAGGTTGCGAGGCTTCGGCTGCCGCGTACTGGCCCACGACAGTCGCCCCAGTGCGGCCGCCGACTACGTCCCTCTTGACGATTTGCTTCAGCAGAGCGATATCGTGACGCTTCACGCGCCACTCAACGCCGACACCCACCATCTTCTCGATCGTCGGCGTATCGGGAAGATGAAGCATGGCGCGTATGTCGTCAATACCGGACGCGGCCCGCTTTTGGAAACCGACGCCCTGATCGAGGCCTTGGAAAGTGGCGCGCTGGGTGGAGCGGCACTGGACGTCCTCGAAGGCGAAGACGGGATATTCTACGCGGACCACCGGGACAAGCTCTTGGAGAGCGACCTGTTGTCACGGCTGCAACGGCTGCCGAACGTGATCATCAGCCCGCATACCGCCTATTACACGGACCGCGCCCTGCGCGACACCGTGGAGAACTCTATTGCCAACTGCCTGAACTTCGAGATCAGAAAGCAGTGCTGGATATGAAGATCGGAATTATTTTCGGGGGCGGTTCCGAGGAGCATCCCGTCTCCGTCAAGTCCGCGCAAGAGGTCGCGAGGAACCTCGACACCGGCAAGTACGAACCGTTCTGGATCGGGATCACGAAGAGCGGAGCCTGGCAGCTTTGCGATGGCCCGAAAGAGAATTGGGACGACGCCGGTGGCCGCCCGGTCTTGCTGTCACCGGACAGGAACGTCCACGGCTTGCTCGTCTTGGAGCAGGGACGCTACGAAGAGATCCGGCTGGACGTCGTGTTGCCCGTGCTGCACGGCACCCTCGGCGAGGACGGTGCGATCCAGGGTTTGCTGGACCTCTCCGGCATCCCGTACGTCGGCTGCGATGTCCAAGCTTCCGCTCTGTGCATGGACAAGTCCCTCGCGTACCTGGTCGCCCGGAGCGCGGGCGTCTCGACGCCGGACTTCTGGACCGTCACGGCGGACGAGCCTGTCGACGCCGACCGGCTCCCCTATCCCGTCTTCGTCAAACCGGCCCGTTCGGGGTCGTCTTTCGGCGTCAGCAAGGTATCCCGCAAGGAAGAACTGCCGGGTGCGCTGGAGGCCGCGAGGCAGTACGACTCGAAGGTGCTGATCGAGACGGCCGTCGTCGGCAGCGAGGTCGGCTGCGCCGTCTTGGGGAACGACCTCGACCTGTTCGCCGGCGAGGTAGATCAGATTTCGCTCTCACACGGGTTCTTCAAGATCCATCAGGAGGACAACCCCGAAGACGGTTCCGAGAACTCGACGATCACCGTTCCGGCGGACCTTCCGGCGGAGACCCGGTCGCTCGTCAAGGAGACGGCGAAGGTCATCTATCGCGCCTTGGGCTGCAAGGGACTGTCGCGAGTGGACATGTTCCTGAAGGAAGACGGAACGGTGGCCCTCAACGAGGTCAACACTCTTCCCGGTCTGACCTCCTACAGCCGCTATCCGAGGATGATGGCGGCCGCGGGAGTGCCACTCGGTGAGGTGATCGACCGGCTGGTTTCGGTGGCACTGACCGGGAAGGTTCGATGAAGGACGACTTCGTCTTCGTCGACGAACTGGTGTTCGGGATCCGCTGGGACGCGAAGTACGCCACCTGGGACAACTTCACCGGCAAACCCGTCGACGGCTACACGGCGAACCGGATCGTCGGCACGAAGACTTTGTGCGCGGCGTTGGAGAGCGCGCAGGAAAAGGCCTCGTCCCTCGGCTTCGGCTTGCTCGTCTGGGACGGCTATCGCCCGCAACGAGCCGTTGACCGTTTTCTGCGCTGGTCGAAGGAGCCGGAGGACGGCCGGACGAAGTCCCGGCACTATCCGAACATCGACAGGGCCGAGATGTTCGAGAAGGGATACGTGGCCGCGAAATCGGGCCACAGCCGGGGAAGTACGGTCGACTTGACGCTTTTTCACCTGGACACCGGCGAACTCGCCGCCATGGGTGGCGGTCATGACCTGATGGATCCGATCTCTCATCACAACGCGAAAGAAGTCACGCGCGCCGAAGCGGAAAACCGTCACCACCTTCGTTCCGTCATGGAGTCCTGCGGTTTCGCCTCCTACGAGCGCGAGTGGTGGCACTACACGCTGAAGGACGAGCCGTATCCGGCCACCTACTTCGACTTCCCCCTCGGCCGGACGGGAAGCTCCGGATGACGGCGCCGCGTGTCGTCGTCGCGGGCGGTCATTCGGCCGGGCATATCGAGCCGGCGATGAACTTCGCCGACGCGCTGCGCCGTCTGGAGCCCACGGCCGAGATCACCGCACTCGGCACCGTCCGCGGCCTGGACACCACCCTCATCCCGGCCCGCGGCTACCCGCTCGAACTCATCCCGCCGGTGCCGCTGGCCCGCGGGCTGAACCGCGCCCTGCTGCGGACACCGGGCAGGCTGCGTGATGCGGTGCGGGCGGCCGGTGCGGTACTCGATCGCGTGCGGGCCGAGGTCGTGGTGGGCTTCGGCGGCTACGTGGCCGCGCCCGCCTACCTCGCCGCCCGCGGGCAGGGGGTGGCGATCGTCGTCCACGAGGCGAACGCCCTGCCCGGCGTGGCCAACCGGCTGGCGGCCCGGATGACGACAAGCGTGTTCACCGCCGCGCCGGGTATCCGGCTGGCCCATGCCACCGCCATCGGGATCCCGCTGCGGCCGTCGATCACCGGACTCGACCGGCCCGCGCTGCGCGACACCGCCCGGCGGCGGTTCGGCCTGCGCTCCGAAGGGCCGGTCCTGCTGGTCACCGGTGGTTCGCAGGGCGCGGACGCGATCAACGCCGGGGTGTCCGGCGCGGCGGCGGCGTTACGGGCGGCCGGCGTGCAGGTCCTGCACATCACCGGGCCGCGGCATGTGGTCGAGGTGCCGGACAGCGACCCGCCCTACGTGGTCGTCCCCTACGTCGACGAGATGCGGTACGCCTACGCCGCGGCCGACTTCGTGGTCTGCCGCTCGGGGGCGATGACGTGTGCCGAACTGGCCGCTGTCGGCCTGCCGTCCGCCTTCGTCCCGCTGTCGCGGCGCGGCGGTGAGCAGCGGCTGAACGCCGGACCGGTGGTGGCGGCGGGTGGGGCACTGCTTGTCGGCGAAGCGGACTTCGGCCCGGCCTGGATCGAGTCCACGCTGCTCCCGGTGCTCACCGACCCCGCGCGGATCGCGGCGATGTCGGCGCGCGTGTCGGCGGGTGGCGCGGCCGACGCGGACGTCGTACTGGCCCGGCATGTCCTCACCGCGGTCGCCGAGCGGCGGGCAGCCGCACCGAGGCGCGCAGCCCTCCGGCGTCGAGTGGGGTGAGCGTGAGGGTTCCGCCGTGGGCCTGGGTGACGCTCTGGACGATCGCCAGGCCGAGGCCGACCCCCGCGTGATGGGTGCGGATCCGGCCGGTGCCGCGTTGAAACGGCTCGACGAGCCGGGAAACCACGTCCGGCGAGAGTTTCTCGCCGTCGTTCTCGACGACGAGCACCGCGGTTTTGGGGTGCGCGCTGGTCGTGACCCGCACGGTGCCGTGTTCCGGCAGGTTGTGGACGATCGCGTTGTGCACGAGGTTCGTGGTCGTCTGCAACAGGAGCGCGTGCGAGCCGAAGGTGGGGCTCACGTCTCCGGAGGTCTCGATGGTGACGCCGTGCCTTTCCGCGAGGGAGAAGAGCGTTTCGGTGGCTTCTTCCGCGATGAGGGACAGATCGACCTCCTCGCGGGTGAACGACTGCTGCTCGACCCGGCTGAGCAGCAGCAACGCTTCGGTGAGTTCGATCGCCCTGGTGTTGACGGCGCGGAGGCGTTCGTCGATCCCGCCGCTGCCGCGGTTCGGGTCCTTGCGGGCGACGTCGAGCAGGGTCTGCGTGATCGCCAGCGGGGTGCGTAGTTCGTGGGAGGCGTTGGCGGCGAATCTCCGCTGTTCGGCGTCGTGTGCTTCGAGCCGCGCCAGCATGATGTCGAAGGCGTCGGCGAGTTCGCGGAACTCGTCCGTGCGGCCGGGTAACCGGATGCGGTGGGAGAGCGATCCGTTCGCGGCGACCCGGGTGGCGTGGGTGATGCGCGTCAGCGGGGAGAGCATCCGGCCGGCGAGGAGCCAGCCGCCGACGAGCCCGAACACCAGCAGGAACGCCATCACGACGACCATGATCGGGGCGAAGGCCCGTACCAGGAGCGAGCGGTTGATCAGGAAGTTGCCGCTGCCGGTGAGGATCCAGCCGTCGGGCAGGAAGTACAGGTAGAAGACCAGTACCGCCGTGACCAGCAAAGCACCCGCGACCATGAGGAAAGCGGCGTAGCTGAGGGTGAGTTTGAGGCGGACGCTCAGCCCGGGCTCCCTATCCATGCTCGCCACCGGTGCCGACGCGGTACCCGACGCCGGGCACCGTGGCGATCAGCCATGGCTCCCCGAGCCGTTTGCGCAACGCCGAGACCGTGATGCGCACGGCGTTGGTGAACGGGTCCGCGTTCTCGTCCCACGCCCGTTCCAGGAGGTCTTCGGCACTGATCACACCGCCTTCGGCACCCATGAGTACTTCGAGCACGGCGAACTGTTTCCTGGTCAGCGCGACGTACCGGCCGTCCCGGTAGACCTCGCGGCGGAACGGATCCAGCCGCAGGCCCGCGATCTCCCGTACCGGCGGCCGGTTGTGCGCCCGCCTCCGATCGAGTGCCCTGAGCCTGAGCACGAGCTCCTGCAACGCGAACGGTTTGGTGAGGTAGTCGTCGGCGCCGAGTTCGAAGCCGGACGCCTTGTCGTCGAGCCGGTCGGCCGCCGTGAGCATGAGGATCGGCATCCCGCGGCCGGAGGCCACGATGCGGGCGGCGATCTCGTCACCGGAGGGCCCGGGGATGTCACGGTCGAGGACGGCGATGGCATAGGTGTTGACGCTCAGGAGTTCCAGTGCGGTGTCACCGTCACCGGCGATGTCGGCCGCGATCGCTTCCAGCCGCAACCCGTCGCGGATCGCTTCCGCCAGATAGGGCTCATCCTCGACGACCAGCACACGCATACTTCCGATGCTACGAACCGGCGCATATCGTGCGCATATCGAAAACCACGTACAGGACGGCAACACCCCGCCGCCTTGGCTGAAGGCATGCCCTACAGCGAAGCAGCGTTCCGGCCTGCCCTCGGCACGGCACACGGCGCGGTCCCCGCCCCGGTGACTGTTTTCGACGACGAGACCCCGGCCGTGGCCAACCTCGATCCCGCCCTGCTCGATGCCTTGCGCCGGGCGGCGGCCGACGCCGCGGGAGACGGGGTCGGATTCCTCGTCAACGGTGGCTGGCGGTCCCCGGAGTACCAGGAATACCTGCTCCGCGAGGCGATCTCGAAGTACGGCTCGGAAGAGGAGGCCGCCCGCTGGGTGGCCACCCCCGCCACGTCCGCGCATGTTTCGGGCGACGCGGTCGACATCGGGCCTCCCGCGGCGCGGGCGTGGCTGTCCGAACACGGCGCCGGTTACGGGCTGTGCCAGATCTACCGCAACGAACCCTGGCACTACGAACTGCGCCCCGAAGCCGTCGAGTACGGCCGTCCGTCTCTCTACGCCGACCCGACGCACGATCCGAGGATGCGGGCGCCAAGGTCACATTGAGCCGACGGCCCCGGCGTGGATAATTCTGCCCATGACGAACGCCGCCCGGGGCGAGACGGCCACAACTTTCAAGGCGCTGCTGAAGGGTTACCGCGTTCGCGCCGACCTCACGCAAGAGGAACTCGCCGAACGGTCGGGGGTGAGTGTCCGGGCCATCAGCGACATGGAACGCGGGATCGCCAAAAGCCCGCAGCGCCGGACGATCGAATCACTCGCCGCGCCGCTGTCGTTGACCGACGAGGAACTGACCAGCCTGCAGAAAGTCGCCAAACAAGGCCGTACCCAGCCGATCGCCGCACCGGCGCCCGCGACGGCCGGGATCTACGAATCACCCCTGATCGGCAGCCTGCCCCCGGACGTCGACGACCTCACCGGACGCGAGCGCGATCTCGACGCGGTGCGCACCCTCGCGGCCGGGCTGAGCGGCGGGCGCCGCCGGTCGGGCCGGGTCGCGGTGCTGAGCGGCCCGCCCGGTACCGGCAAGACGACACTCGCGGTGCGGGCGGCCCACGACCTCGCGGCCGACTTCCCCGATGGCAGGCTTTTCCTGAAGCTGCGCGGGATGTCGTCCGAGCCGAACGATCCGGCTGACGTGCTGCACCTGATTCTGCGTTCTCTCGGCGTCGACGCGGTCCACATCCCGGCGGATCCGGAAGACCGGGTGAGCCTGTGCCGGTCGCTTCTGCGGGACCGCGCCACCCTGATCGTCCTCGACGACGCGGCCGACGAGGCGCAGGTCCGGCCGCTCCTGGTCGGCGGGCCGCGTTGTCTCACCCTGATCTCCAGCCGCCAGATGCTGGTGGGGCTCGAAGGGGCCAGCAGGCTCAACCTCGACGTGTTCGGCGCGGACGACGCCGTCGCCCTGCTTTCGACCATCATCGGGCCCGGGAGGATCACGCGGGAGCGACCGGCGGCGATCGAGCTGGTCGAACTGTGCGGGCGGTTGCCGCTCGCCCTGCGCATCGCGGGCAACCGGCTGGCGAGCCGTCCCACGTGGCCGCTGGCGCGCCTCGTCGATCAGCTCCGTGACCGCAGCAGGCGGCTGACCACCCTGACCGCGGGCGATCTCGACGTCCGCAGTGTGTTCGAGTTGTCGTACAAGCAGCTCACCCCGACCGCCGCCATGGTGTTCCGGCGGCTCGCCGTCGTCCCCGCCGCCGATTTCTCCGTTGGCGCCGCGATGGCGCTCATCGAGGCTTCCGAAGAGGACGACGCCGCGATCTTCCTGGAGGAACTCGCCGACGCGAGCCTGCTGCAGACGTCCGAGGAGAACGGCCGGTACCAGTTCCACGACCTTCTCCGGGTGTTCGCGACGGAACGGCTCACCCGGGAGGAAACCCCGGAAGCCGTTCAGGCGGCGGAAAACCGGCTCGCCGGCTGGCTGGTGCGCACCGCGACGGCGGCCGGGCGTTACTTCCAGCCGACCGACGGGGTGAGTCCTCCGCCGGTGGCGACGTCGTCGTTCGGCGATCACTCCAGCGCGGGCCGATGG
Source organism: Amycolatopsis sp. NPDC051071 (assembly GCF_040682875.1). Classification (NCBI taxonomy): domain Bacteria; kingdom Bacillati; phylum Actinomycetota; class Actinomycetes; order Pseudonocardiales; family Pseudonocardiaceae; genus Amycolatopsis; species Amycolatopsis sp. NPDC051071. The sequence continues at coordinate 8,199 of NZ_JBFBBY010000023.1, forward strand.
CTCGAAGTGGAGCTGAAGAACTGGCTCGCCGCGGCCAAGAGCGCCGCAGCCCGCGGCGAACACCGGCCGGTCCTCGATCTTGCCGAGTCCATGCACTGGTACTCGGAAATCGGCGGGACCGCGAGCACCTGGTACGACCTGTTCGGCCTCGCCGTGAACTCGGCCATCGCGATCGGCAGCAAACGGGACGAGGCGGTCCAGCGGAATTTTCTGGCCTGGGTGCAGGCCACGCTGTGCGACCAGGCGGATGAGGCCGCCGAGATGGCCCTGCGGGCCTGGGACGCGGCGGTGGAGGCAGGCGACCGCCGCGAACAGGGCTGGGCACGGGTGTACCTTTCGAGCGCCCAGCTCCGCGACAGCGATTTCTCGACGCCGTCCGAACTGTTCGACGAAGCCGTGCGCCTGTTCGAGGAAGCGGACTATCCGCCAGGGCTCCATGTGGCGCGGGCGATGCGGGCCACGTTCTGGTACCGGAGTGGCAGGTTCGACGCCGCCGCCGTCGAGTTCGACGTCTGTGTCCGCTACTTCAAGAAGGGGCACGACGGCTCACGCACTCCCGTCGACGACACCACCTACGCGTACCTGCTGCTGCGCTCGGCGCAGAACCTGGCCGCGCTCGACTCGGCCGATCTGGCGCTCGCCCAATGCGAAACGGCGCTCGAACTGTTTCGCCGTCACGGTGCGGCCATGGGCCTTGGCCGTGCCCTGCAGGCCACCGGAAGGTTCCTGCGCCGCCAAGGCGATCACCCGAACGCGCGACGGCGGCTGACCGAGGCCATGGAGTTGTTCGAACGCATCGGGCTGGCGCAGGCCCAGATCGATACCCTGTGCGACCGGGCGGCCCTGTCCGAAGAGGTGGGGGACCAGGCGGCGGCCCGCGATGACCGGGAACGCGCGCTGTCCCTTTGCGACCGGCTCGGCCGGTCCGAAGGCACGAAACTCCGGGAGAAACTGACGGAACATCTCAACGCCTCCTGACCGCACCGCCTCAGGAGGCGCGGGTCAGTTCTTCCCAGGTGATGTGCCCGAGCAGGACGTCCTGGATGGTGTAGCGCGGCACGGGTTCGAACTCGGCGATGGCGGCGGGCCTGCCGGTCCGTGCCATCCCGGCGGCCGCGGCGATCCGGCCGCCGAGTTCACCCGCGTCCAGATCCCTGATGTCGTCGCGGGAAACGTAGACGGCCACCATGTCCTCTTCGGACCGGGCGGGGCCGGAGTGGAGACCTTGGATTCGTAGCGACACGTCAACTCCCTGGTGTTGAGCGGTTCTGCGACTCTTGTTCCAGTAAACGCGACCCGTGTCCCGGTCACCATGAACAACCACCAGCAGAAGCACCGGAAGGAAAGTCCCGCCGGGAAGCGTGCGTCAGCCCGCGCTCCACACCGGCGCACGGTCCGACGGCGGCTCCAGTACGAAGGCCACCGCGCGCCGGACGACGTCCGCCGCCACCGGACCCGCCACCCGCCCCCTGATGTGGCCGAGCAGCGCCGGTTCCGGTGCCAGACCGTGGGTTTCCAGGTAATAGGTGACGGTGTCGGTCCAGATCCACACCCCGTCGGTGACGAAGTTCGTCGGCACGGCCGCGGTCCGGTCCGGGTCGAGGACGTCGTCCATCAGGGACGGGGTGACCAGGATCGGCGTACCGCCCGCCAAGTAGCCGACCAGCGCCCGCAGTTCCTCCGGGTCTTCGATCCGCGGGTGGCCGGGTGCGAACCCCGGCCCGGTTTCGGGGTCGACGACGTCGAACACCCTGGCCAGGGTGAACTCTTCCGCTGTGGGCACCGGGTACCTCCTGTTGCGGGGCAGGGTTTGGCCACCCCAGCACACCGCGGGGGCTCGCCACGCGCCAGGCAGGAGTGGTGGCAGGAATACCGGCGGTTCCCCCAGCGAACCCGAAGCCGTAACACGCGTGCTCAGAGCCGTATCACGCGTGCCTGAAGACGTAACTTGCGTGCTTGAACAGCGCACACGCGTGCTTGAAGACGTAACTCGCGTGCTTGAACTGCGCACACGATGATCCGCCTTCAAGCACGCGAGTTACGCCTTTAAGCACGCGTGTGCGAAGTTCAGGCACGCGAGTTCCGGCTTCAAGCACGGGCCAGCCAGGCGAGCCATTCCGTGAGGACCCGGTCCAGTCGCTCCGGGAGGTTTCCCCAGTCACGAAGATCGGCTTCGGCCTGCTCGACCCTGGCCCTCGCCTTGGCCAAGGTGCCCTCCGCCAGTGCCAGGTTCTCGCCGTCCCGGGAGCTCCCCACCCCTGTCGCGACACGATCGGCCAACGGCCGATGAACGTCCAGCGCCTGGCTCAGGTCACGGCGAGCCCAGAGCACGTTCGCCACCGCTTCCCGCCTCATCCAGGGAAGTCCGGCGTGTCCGGTACCCGGCACGAAACCGCCGGCGTCGTCCTCGAACCTCCGCAGGAGCTCCTCGACATCGTCGTGGCTCACGACGCGCGTCGTGACCAGTCCGTCCAGGTACTCCTCGAGCCTGTCGCCCTGGAGCGCCTGTGGCTCCTGGGCGGCCGCCGCGGGCACCAGGGCCTCGAAGATGCTGGTGGACTCCGACGTCTCGGCTTCCTCCGGTTCCATCCCCAGGTACTGGCCGACGGTCTGCGACGAGTTCTTGATCTCGTTCCACGTCTCATGCCGCCCGGCCACCATCGCGGTCAGCCGCTCCGCTTGCCGCTGCTCGTCCAGGAACGGAGCGGAGTTGATCCGGAGCACCCGCCAGTCACGCCGCTCGTAGTCGTCACGCCGCGCGGAGTCCAGCAGGCTTCCGCCGAACAACTCCTCCTCCGACTCGACCGGCACGCCCCCGCTCCGGTACTCGCCGAGCAGCGCGACCAGCCGGTCCGCCAGCACCGTCCGCGGATAGGACCGCTGGGCGGCGAAACTGTCCGTGAGGCTGTACCGCCCGAAATAACTCTGGTGAATGGTCGCGCGGTCACCCCGTAACTCCAGGTAGAACGCGTGCGTCCCCCCGGTCGTCACCCAAACGCCGACGTCTTGGCCGCCGTTGATCACCTCCGCCAGGTCGGACACGGTCGCGTCCACCGGAGTGGCGGGCTCGTGCGCCACCTCGAACAGCAGGTTGGCCGTCTGACCGCATACGCCGGTGAGAGCGCCCTCCGCGAACGAGCGGTAGATGCCGGCCACCGGAGTGTTCGGATCCTGCTCGTAAGCCGAGAACAACACCCCGAACGGATCCATCGTCCGCATTTCGAGTTCGAACGCATTCACGCCGAGGTCACGCGCCACTTCGTCGAAGACCCGAGCCGTCACCGACGGGACGTCATCGGCTCCCGTTGCCACGACCGCCGCCTCGGCGGACCGCGCGCGCTCGTCGGCGACGGCCTGTTCGAACACCTTGGCCAGGTCCAGATACATCTCTTCGTACGTCGGCTTCCGGCCGGCACGCTTCTCCTCGGAATAAGCGAACCGGTGCTCGTCGCCCACCAGCACGTGCTCACCGTTCACGACGGCCACCCCGGTCAGCTTGTCGTAACCCTCCTGCACCTGCCCGTCGGTGTCGTTGACGAACTTCGCCTGCGCGCTGTAGGAGGAGAAATCCGCCTGGTAGTACTGGTGGAATTCACGGAACAGGTTCTGGACGTCGGTCGCCGTCGGCGCCTTGCCGTCGGGCCGTCCCATGCGTACGGCGAGCCTGTGCACGAAGTCGTACACACCCTGCGCGGTCATTCCTCCCATGCCGCGGAAGTAGTAGCCGAACGGATCCGAATCGACGAAGGCACGCGCCAGTTCGAAGTCGCGCCGGTTCGCCCACAGACCTTCGTGGCGGTTCATGTACTCGATCGCACCGCGATGCTCGGGTTCCAGATCGTGACTGACCTGGGCATCGCCGTACTGGTGCTTGGAATTCACCTTGTCCATGTCGTGGAACAGGATCGCCTTGACGATCGCTTCACGGCGGACGAACCGGTCGGCGTCCTCATGGCCGGAGGTCAGTTTCAAGTACCGGTTGAGCACCATCTGGGCGTGCTCGCTGAAGGTGTTCGGCCGCAGCTCCCCCGGCGCGCGATCGGGCCGTCCCGGCTGGTCCTGCTGTGCGGGCTGGGGTTTGATCGTCTCGGCGAATTTGCGGGCCAGTTTGGCGTGGTCGTCGGTGACGCCCTCGTCCAGCCCCTTCAGCAGCTCGTCGAGGATCACCTTCCCGGAATCGACGACCGGGTTCTCGAGCTGCTTGCTGATCTTTTCCGACAGCGCGGCGCCGATCCGCCGGTGCTTGCGGAAAACGGCCGGATCGTGCTTCCGCGTGTAGCCGAGAATGTAGTTGTCGCGCCAGCTCGCGTATTCGTTCTCGAAGGGCGCGCCCTCGATCGCACCGTTGACGAGGATGCTCTTACGGGTGTCGAAGTCGAGTTTGATCCGTCGCTCGTCGGTGGCGATGGCGGATCCGATCTCCGCCTGCGTGGCGTATTCCGGCAACTGCTTCATGAACGTGTCGGCGGCGTCGCGGCTTACCGGCGTGAAGGTCACCTTGTCCAGCAGTTTCTTGTCCCGCAACAAGGTCGCGGTCCGTTCGGCGAGCTTGCGACGTGAGTCCGTGCTCCCGAACCTCGCCGAGTTCTTGTTCGTCAGTTCCTTGGTCAGCGCGTCGGCCACCTCCGTCATCTTGGTGCGAAGGTGGCCGCTGAGTTCCTCGTCCCCGAGGCCGGCGAGGTCGCTCTTGACGACCGGTTCGATCGCCTTGGGCAAGACCCGGGCCTTGAACTGAGTGGCGAAGGAGTCGGGACCGATCGTCACGTTCGTGTCGCGCAGAAGTCTCTTGAAGGCCTCGTCCTTGACGAGGTCCGAGGCGATGGTCTGGGAGAAATCCTCGGCACGGAAGCCGGTGAGGAAAGCCTTCGCACGCTTCTCTTTGCCCTCCCCCTTCTTGTCCTGTTTCGGCCCGTTCTTCTCTTCGTCTTTCTTCCTTTTCTCTTCTTCCTTCCTCAGTCCGTTCGCCTCGATCTGCGCGGTCCACGGGCCTGCCAGCTCCTGGAACCGGTGCCGGACGACACGGAAGACGACGTCCCGGAGTTCTCGTCCGAATTCCCCGCTCCGTGCCTCCTGCCCGAATCCCGCTTCCAGCGCGTCCAGCACCGCGTCGGCGACGACGGCCGCCGCCCGCTCCGGAATCTTCGGATCCGCTTCGATGGCCGCTTTGATGTGCTCGGGGGTGTCGACCTGGCGCGTTTTCTCTTGCTCGCTCGTCTCCTTCGTCGCCTCGACGAGGACCGGATGGGGGACGTTCAAGGACCGGTTGAGCTGACTCGTCACGGTGGTACGGAGGTCCTCCGCGCTGACCCGGACACCCTCTCCGATCTGGTCGCGGACAGCGGCGTCGAGCAACGTCCAGATCTTCTCGCCGAATTGGGTGACAATCTCCTTGCCGGGACCGTGGGTGTTGAGGAAGGTGTTCATCTCCTCACGCCGTCGCGCCGGGGTGTTCGGCGCCGCACCCTTGGCGGTTCCCTTGAGGGGCTCGGGAATGACGTCGGCGGGCGGGCTGAAGAAGGCCTCGGGTGAGCCCATCCAGGTGTGGTAGTGGTTGCTCAGCGTCCTCGCGAGGCTTCGCAAGGCTTTCGGGTCGTTACGGAAAGACGTCTGGCCGTCGGCGGACCAGGTGAACCACGGATCGTTCTCCTTGCCCAGCCCCGCGGAGTCGAAGTCGGGGCGCAGGCCGAGCCGCACGTAGAGGTCGGCGATCGCCTCCTGACGGCCCGCGACCTCCGGCATGACGGTGACCTGCCCGCCGATGGTGTAGGTGACGAGCGAACCGGGGAGCACCACTTGCTGTACCCCGGCGAAATGCGAACCCCGCAGGCCGAACTGATTGGTGTCGCCGTTCTGGTCGACGTTCATCGACAGCTCGTTGCCCGAGGCCGCTGCCTCGACCACGGACTGGCTCGTGACCTTTGAAAACGTGTCGAGCGGCACGAGGAACGACCGCAGCATCGGCTGCATACCTTCTTTACGGTTCGGGTCGGTCTCATATTTCGCGGTCCATTGCACGGCCCGCAGGGGCCGCCCGCCGCCGACCCAGAACACCTTCGGCCCGGTGTCGCCCTTGCGACGGCCGCTGAACGGCGTGACCTCGCCGTTGGCGTTGTTGTCCTGGTGCACGTCCTTGTTCTCCGACGTACGGCCCGCCGGGGTGAGAATGGCGGTGTAGAGCCGGACGTAGTGCTCGCCCTTGATCGTCTCGATCTCGAACTCGCCGCGGTGCAGCACCTTGCGGCCGTGTTCGGTCAGCAGCACCGTCGAACCGGGGTAGCGCACGTTCGGCCGTCCGATGTGGACGTTCTCCCTGGTGCCGAGGTAGGTGTCGGCGTCGACGGCGTCGGCCCGCAGGATATGCACCGGTCGCCCGGTCACCGGGCCGTGACTGACCCAGGTGCCGTCCTGCTTGATCACATGGACCCGCACCCCGGCGGCCTCCGCGATTTGTTCGAGGTCGGTGTTGTCCGGGTGAGTCAGCGCGAAGGTGTCGAGCTGCCGGATGATGCGTGCGTTCTCTCGCAGCGCCCCGTACGGGAGACTGGCCACAAGTGCCTCACGGAACGCGTCGTGCGGCGTGTTCCCTTCCACCAGAACCGGTTCCAGGCCGTGCACGGTCAGCACGTCGCGCTGGGCGGAGTACACGACATTGCGGTTCAGCACCTTGCCCGGATACGGAAAGGTGATCTCGACGGAGTTGACGCTGATCGACGACTGCGAAGACAGCTGCGACAGGTTTCGCAGGAACGGGGACGGCCTCAGCAGTGAACTCGGCCCCACCCCGACGGCGACCTCCACAGTGGACGGAACCGATTCGGGCTCCTCCTCGATCTCGTCCACTGTGGACAGCGGCTTGACGGTGGTGGTGTCCATGGTGACGGTGATCCGGCGTCGTTTGCGGGCCGTACCGTCGTCGACCGTGAGGTCGAGCAGGCTCCGGCGACCGGAATCGGCCGCCCGCTCGATCACGACCTCGAAATCGTCCGCCGAAAGCCGCGAACCGGGCAGCGCCGCGATCCGGTCGGCGATCAGTTCACGCAGCGCCGCGACCACCGCCTCACCCCGTCGCCCGCCCATCACCACCGCCCGGCTGAACGGGTTGTTCCCGTCACGAACCCAGACCCGCAGCACCGGCGGAGCGAACCCTTCGGCGGCCCGCCAGCGCGCGAGCGCGACGGTACGGTCGACGAGGGATTCGAGCTGTCCCCTGGCTGCGACCACATTGCCCAGCCGATCGATCGCGTCCGCCCGATCGTCGTCCTCGTCCAGGCTGTTCAACAGCTTCGCGTAGTAGCCGGGCTCGGTCAGCCGCGCCACATCCACCGGCTCGCCATCGATCTCGAACGTCCGGAGCACGTCATGCCCGGTCGTCAGCTCCCCCAGTACCGACGACTTCTGATCGAACTCGATCTCGAACCGGCCGGTCACCTCGTGTCCGGTCGCCACCATCGTCAGTGCGTCGTCGAAGAGCGCGTCGGCACCGGATGTGTAGGTCTCGTGGAAACTCTCGCCCTCACCGTCCCCGAGTAACCGCAGCCGCAGTACTCCCCGCCGAACCGGGTCTGCCTCCACGATCAGCCTGCCGCGACCGTCGGCGCTCTCCGCCACGACGGGCCCGAAATACTGGTCGAGCTTGATCCCGGCCGGAGAGGCCTTGTCCCCGACCGGTGCCAGCAGGTAGGTCTCACCGACCCGCGCGACGGCGTGTTTGCTTACACCCAGCTGTTTCGCCGCCTTGTCCATCTCCGCCGCGACAGCCGGAACGGCCAGGCCTTCGCCGTATTCGGCGAGCGGCTCGTCACTCGTCAGCTCGGCCTTGGTGATCCGGGCGGCGACTTCCGACGGCGAAAGATCCTCGACGCCGCCCTCCTTCGCCGTGGTCACCAGAACCTTCGCGAGCGCGCGGCTCCCGTCCACCCGTTTCGAGACAAAGGCCGGTATCGTCGCGAAACCACCGTCGGCGCCACGCAGCACCGTTTGCCGCGGCTGGCCCCCGATGACGGCCTTCGCGACGTCCGAGGGACCCACCACACCCTGGGACAGCGGGGTCCCGTCGGTGCGGACCACCCGGACCCGCTGACGCCCGTCCGGCCCCACCGGGCCGGCGGCCAGCCGGACGGCGCTGCCGACCAGCGCCAGCCGCGCGTTCGCCGCGGCCACCACCGCCGGAGACGCCATGAACTCCAGCTCCCCGGCCGTCGCCGAACCGCTGTCCAGCACCAGGGATCCGTCCGAAGAGGACTCCGGGTCCGCCGTGACGGTCACCATCGGACCCGAAACCACGTCCTCCTGAACGGCCTCCTGAACAACAGAATCCGCCGGCGCGACTGGTTCGGTCCGCGGCTCGCGACGGTCGAGGTCGAGCGTGATGACGGCACGACGGCGGGCTTCCTCCAGGGTCGTCCCGTCGTCGAGCGGGTCGATTTCACCGCCACCCGACTCGCTCACGATCTCGACGTAGTCCACGTCGATGACCGGGCTTTCGCCTTGCAGCTTGCGTAACTGGTCCGCGATGGCGTCGCGCAATGCTTGTTTGGTGGCGTCCGCCCGCGCCTGGCCGGTCTTGATCGCCTGTTTGATGCCGAGTGTCGCACCGTTGCCGTAGCCGGTGATCGTGACGGCGGACATCGGCAGGCCGTTCTCGAAGCGCCAGATGGCCGTCTTGGCGAGCCGCCGGGCGAGCGAGTTCAGCTTGAACCGCTCGCCTTCCGGGAAGGCCTTGGAGCCCGCCGGGAAGGTGATGCTCTGTGGCCCGGCGTCGCCCTGCCCACCAGCGACGACGAAAGCCAGGGGATTCGACATCGACCAGGTGACCTCCGGCGCGTAGTACCGGGCCTGCTGCTCGTGGAACGTTTCACCGGGACGCTTCGAATACATCTTGAAGTGCCATTTGTCGGAGCTGCGCGGGACGGCCCCGGTGTGCACACCGAGTTTGAGCATGGCGCTGCCCGCTGCCTGTTTGGCGGCCTCGACCTCGGGTGCCGCCGCTTCGGCGTTCGCGAGGTGCTCGGCCGCACGCAACTTCGTGGCGAGGTCGAGGTGCAACCCGATGGTCGTCGCGGTGCCGTCGTTCGTGCTCCGCGCGTCCTCCAACCTCGCGGAAAGGCCGGAAACCAGTTCGTCGAACCGGCCGGCGTACTGGCTGAGGTTGCGTTCGACCGCCAGCGCGATCTTGGGGCCGAAATCCGGGCGGCGCGTGTAGTTCTCCAGCGTGATCTGTGTCGTGCCATCGGCACTCTCGGCGACGACGGCCGCGAAGTGGTACCCCCATGCGCCACCACGGCCACCACCGACGGCGAAATTGACTTCGAAGGCCGGCTTTCCATCGGCTCCTTCCGAGGGAACCGAGACCCCGGTATAGCCTTCGCCCGGCTTGGCCCACGCGTGTTCGTTGATGCCCAGCCGCCGGGCGATCGCGTCGGCTTTGCCGCGCCTCGGCTCGTTCTCCGGAGCGTGGTCGAGCAGCGAGCCGTACCGCGCGCCCGGCATGACGGGGTTGAGACCGCCTACCGTCCGGGTGTCCTTGTCGACCTGCTCCGCCGCCCACCCCGGGCCGAGTTCTCCCACGTCCTCGTTGCTCGTGACCCGGTTCGCGATGCTGTCGGCGAGGGCGTACGTGCCGGTGACCTCGGTGCCGTGGTCGGCGGAGATCTCACTCGTCGCACTCTGGCCGAACGGGCTCTTGAAGATCGCGGTGTCGGGGTTCCCGCCGAGCACCACGTTGGCGACATCGCGGCAGACGTCACCGGGTTGCTCGATGAACGACGCGGTGACCTTCCGCAGGGTCACCGGGGTCCCGTTCCGGTCGACGGTCAGCCCGGTGTCCGGCACGATCTCCAGTTTGGCCTTGCTGCCCACCTTGCGCAGCGCTTCCCGGGCGTTCTCGATGATCTCCGTGGTCGCGTAGAACTCTTTCGACTCGGTCATGGGAGTGAGCGAGTTGAACGGGACCGAGCCGTTGATCGCGAGGGTGACGTCACCGGACACGTGCAGTGGCGGGTGCTCGAACGTTTCCTTCGACGCGCTCGCCATGATCGGGAACTCGTCGCCCACCACGCTGTACGTGGACTGGTATGCCTCGAACGGCCTCGCGGCGGCTCCCGCCGGAGTGGTCACCTCGTAGTCCGTCGTGATCAACGGTTCGGGCCGTGGTGCGGTGTTCGCGTCTTGACCGGCGGACGTGCTCTGTGCGGAAACCGCGGCGTCGAAGTCGAAGTCGTGCTCGCCGACGGGATCCCAGCCGATCACCGGTGTCTCCGGCGCGGCCCAAGCCGGAGCGAGATCGACGGTGATCACGGCAAGCCGCCCGCTCACCTCCTCGGCTTGGACGGCCCGGATATTGCCGGCGGGAAGCACTTCCGGATCGGCCCGCAGCCTCAGCAGCTCACGGTCGACGGCGGCACGCAAAGCTGTCACCGTCGCTTCGGCTCGCGCGTTCCCCGACCGGGCGGCTTGCCCGATCCCCAGCAGGGCCCCGTTGCCCGCCCCCGCGACGGTCACCACGGGAACCGGCAACCCGCGCGCGTGCTGCCGTACCGCGGTCTCCGCCAGCTTTCCCGCGAGCTGTCTCACCTTCCGCAGTGCGTCCGAGGAGAGCGTCTTGCTCCCCTCGTCGAAGGCGATCTCCTCGCGCGTCGGGCCGTCTTCGGCGAGCCGCACCGCACCGTCCAAGTCGGACTCTGAAGTGCCAGAGGTGTAACCGGGGGGAACCTTTTCCGTGCGCCAGTTCGCCGTTTCCTCCACCACGATATGCGCGCCGATCGGGAGTGCCTCGCCCCGGGATCCGGTGAGATGCGTCCAGTTTCCGTGCGGCGCGACGACCGGATGACCTGCCGCGTCGATCCCCACGTGCCCGGTCACCACGAGATGACCGGCTCCGGCCGCACCGGGTACGAAGTACACCGGACCGTCCGGAGCGACGGCCTCGACGTCGATACCGTGTGCCCGCAACTCGGCCAGCACCCGGGCCGCGAACGATCGGGAGCCACCGCTCCCGGCCGCACACGAAGCGAACATCAGTGGCTTCTCGCCGTCCCAGATCCCGTCGTCCTTGGCACGGACCAACAGTGTGGCCACCTCGGCCGGGCTCAGTGGTGTGCTCAGTGGTGTGCTCCCGGTTCCGGGACCGCCCCGCACCGGGGCACCGTTCGCGTCACCATGCGCGAGGAACGTGAAGAACCGGTCGTCCGTCGGATAGCCGCCGACGACGCCGTCCAGCCGTGGGTCGGCCAGCCTGATCCCGCGGTTTCCGCCGAGCGGGACGGTGACGACGTCACTCGCCGCGGCCGGGCTCGTCTCCGGCACCAGCGCGTCGAACACGGATTCGGTCACCGAGCCGTCCACAATGGACTTGCGCAGTAGATCGGCCGTCACGGGCCCATCGACGTTCTCGATATGGGCGAGTACTTCCGTGAGACCACCGGACCAGCCGAGCCGGTCCACGGCGAGTTCGAGATGCGCCACGGTGATCGTGGCCTGCGCGGACAGCCGCAGGTCGGCGCGGGACACCTCGACCAGTGCCCGCATCGCGACGAGTCTCGGCAAAGTGAACTCGCCACCGGTTTCGGCGAGCAACCCGGCGACCTGCCACGCGGCCAGCCCGGCCTCGGCTTCGAAATTGTCCATGGACATGTCCGTGGTGGCAGGCAAGTCGATGTCCAAGGCCAGCCCGAACAAGTCGGCCGGGAGCTCCAACGGGCCGTACCCGATCCCGGCCAACCGGTCCAGCAAATGTGCTTCGCGATCACTCGGCACGCCGGAGTACCAGTAACCGTCCTCGTCCTCGGCGTCCGGCTGCGCCGCGTCCGATACCGGGCCCGTACGACGCGGTGGGTCGCCGGCTGTCATCGACGCGCGGACGTCTCGCCGGGCCGCCCGCACGTCAGGTGCGCCGGGCGGCGTCGCACGACCGTGAGAGATCGGCCTGACCCGGATGCGATCGGTGGTCAGCGGGGTTTCCCTGGCGGGGAGGTCCTGCTGCTTCTCTTCGAGCAGCCGGGTCAGCTCGTTCCGGAAGGAGGCCTCCGCGAGCTGGGAACGCCGCATCCCGGTCCGCCTGCCGTGGAGCCGCGAGTTGCCGTACCCCTCAAGGGTCACCTCCGGCATCGGCAACTTGTTGCGGTGCCGCCACAACGCGGTTTTGACGACGTCTTTCGCCAAGGACTTGAGCCGCCCGGCGGCCAGCGGCGGCAGCTTTTGTTCGCCCTTGGCGACCTTCTCGGGATCGAGGTTCCGCACATCCGCCATGGGTGCCTGATAGGCCGATCCGGCGACCACTGACGTGGTGACCATGACCAGTGGGTTCGCGAGCAAGCGACGTCCACCCTGCCGGTCGACACCACCCCATTTGTCGAAGAAGGTTCCACCCTCGGCCCGGTCATACTTGCGGAGCCACCAGGACTTCCCCAACGCGGGCAACCGGTCCCCCGCCACCCCGGCGAGTGCCTGCCGCGCCTCCGCCCGCGCGTCCCGCCATTCCCGGTTCCCCTCGGCACGACGGGGTCCGTGGACGGCTTCGATGTCACGCATCGTCCGCAGCGCTTCGCAGAGCCGCCGTCGCAAAGTGCCGGGCTCATGCCGCCCGATCTCGGCGTCCAGCTCCGGACCGTGGGTATCCAGATTCGCCCGGATCGCCCTGTCGAGCAGGTTCGCCCTGGCTTTCGCACCCCGTTCGATCTCGACGGTGATCTGCGCCTTGTCGTTCTCGGAGTTGAGGACGACAGCGCCGAAGTGGTAGCCGAAGGTCACGTCGACCGAAGTCGGCACTCGCGTCGTGTAGACGTTGCGGTAGTTCGGCCCGTCCTTGCCGGGCACCGCGATCGACTGCGCCATGTAGGCCTCGCCCGGCGCCGCCCAGGCGTACTGGTTGACCCCCAGTGCGTCGGCGGCCTGGTCGAGCCGGGCACGCGATTCCGTTCCGGTCTGGAGCGCCCTTCCGTACTCCCGGCCCGGCTGCGGACTGTCGAGTCCCGCGGCCGTCATCGCCGCGACGACCTCGTTGGGGTCGATGGCCGCGTGGATTCCCTTACCCTTGGCGGATTTCGCCAGTGCGTCCGCGATCTCGTGGGTACCGTGGAACCGCAGCGATCCACCGTCACGCAGTGGCCCGAGCACCGGGGATCCGTCGGCGGGCCGCAGTGCCACCTGCCGGGGCGGGCCACCCATGATCGCTCCCGCGAACTCACTGCACACCGCCGAAGGTGCTTCCTGGAACTTCGGTTTGACCATCACCAGTGTCAGTCCGTCGACGAGCACCTTGTTGCCGGGGTTCATTTCGAGCGTGACCCTGCTACCGGCCTCGGTCAGCCTCGCGTTCGCCGCGTCGACCCTTTCCTTCGTCGCGTAGAACTCCTGGAACCGTCCCTGGTGCGACGCCCACGGCAACGCGAGGGTGTTGTCCGCGGAGAACTCCAGGAGAGGGTCCGCGACCGCCGTCGAGTGGACCACCGGCAGCACGAACGGGAACTCTTCGGTCTCCTCCACACTGCCGGCACCGGCCACCCAGGTGAACGGCGGCTCGGAACCATCCGACTCGACCCGGTACTCAAGGGTTTCCGGTTCCGCCGGGGCCGGTTGCTCGTTCTCGATCTCCGTCAGGTCCTCCAGCGCGTCCCAGAAGCCGTCGGCGGACTGTTCGACAGCGAGCTCGCGCAACTCGTCGAACCGCACGTCCAACGGGTCCACCGGGGACACCACGTCACGACCGTCCTCAAAGGACACCGGACGCGGCGTCGTTCCGGGTGCGAACCGGATCAGCGGTTCAGCGGCGGTGTCGGCATCGAGGCCAGCGGGCAGACCGGCGCGGCCCAGCGGCGTCGTGTGGACGGCGGAGCCGAGCAGCGGCACGTCCTGCTCGATGTCGTCGGTCAGCACCGAACCGGTGCCGTCCGGACGGCGAAGGTGGTACGAGTCGGTCCCGATCAACGACACCCAGCCGTCCGGGGTCTCGCTCTGCACGAGACCACCGAAGACGCGGTGGCCGGGCGGGAGGGTGTCCGCCAGGTTGTTGTACTCGTCCCAGCGCTGGTAGTAGCGGCGAGTGACTCTCACCCGGACGTCGGGTGGCAGGTCGGCCAGGTCCGGGCGCTGTGGCGCGAACCTGGCGACCAGGCCAATGGCCTCTTCCGGCATGCCGAGAAGGACGTCCCAGGTGGTGACCGTATGCGCGGCCAGCCCCTCGGGCGCGGGCCGGGCGCCCTGGAGCGCGTGACGGAGCGCGTCCGGGTTCACCGGCCGTACGTCGAACGTGGTTCCGGTGGCAGCGGCCACCTCCTGGAAACGAAGCTGCGCGGCCTCACCGACTCCGTACTCCCGCGCGATCTCTCTCGGAGTCGGCACCGGTTCGGCGGCGATCTCCAGGCTGAACGAGACTTCGCCCGGCTCACCGTCGCTCACCGGGCCGCCGAACAGTGCACGCTCCAACGCGACATCGGGCTCACCCCGCCGTCGCTGTTCCAGCACGATGGCCAGCCGCTCGACGAACTCGGGCCTCGGCAGGCGCACCGGCTCACCCTCGCCCCGGCGCACGGTGACCTGCTCACCGAGGTCCAGCCGCCAGGCCCGCTCCGGGCCGGTACTGATCCGGAGAATGCGGTTCCCCGGTGCGGCAACGTGTTCAAGCAGTTCGTCGGCGTTGACTTCAACCGGTTCGCCGAACGTCGTGCTGCCCTCGGAGACCGGGATGATCGTGGACACGAGGACACCGGGTCGCGTGCCGGAGGTGATCACCCGCATCCGGACGTCCTCGCCAACGCCGTGCCGGGAGAAGAACGACCGCAGCTTCGAGACGATCGCCGCGAGCCTCGAATCACCCCGCTGTCCCCGCACCTCCACCGGCGGGGGCGTCGGCTGCGCGGCGACCAGCCCGGCGAACTCGTCGAGATTCGCCTGGACCGGCCCGAGCGGCATCGAATCGGGAAGCGGGAGGTCGACCAGATGTCCTCCGGCCGTTGGCACGACGTCGGAAGCGCCGGGTGCCTGCCGGAGAAGTGGCGGGTCGTCGAGCCGGATCCCGGCGTCGTCACCGAACCGGGTCATGACGTCGACCGTCGAGGCGACCGGACCGGCGGCGGACGGCACCACGATGATGTGGTTCTCGAACGTGCTCTGCTCCGCGGTGACGCCGTTCGTCTTCGCCCAGCCCGCGAAGGCATCCAGCGACAAGTAGTCGAACCGTGCCTTGCTCGGGTCACTCAGCACGAAGACCGGTTCGCCGTCGACTTCGGCCGCCTTGAGGAACATCTGGCGATCCACAGTGGACACCCGGACGCCGGAACCGGACCGGAGCCGCGCCCAGAAATCCGCGATTTGGGCGGCGGACCGCAGCCGGGGCGAGACCGTCACCTCGCGTTCGGACCACAGCTCGCCTCGCGTCTCTTCGCGTGGCTGGAGCGCGAGGTGCCGCGACATCGCCATCCGGAACGGGAGGTCCTCGATCCCCGTTTTCCGACGGCCGCGCCGGTCGAACACCAGCGGGAGCACGAAGGGATAGTTCAGTTCCCAGGCACCGGGTACGACCTTCTTCGTCAGCACCGGAATCGCCGAGTCCGCACCGGGGTTGAGCCAGGTCACCCCGGCGAGTTTCTGCGTGACACGCCCCCACTCGGTGGTCAGGCGGGCCCACTCCGCACGCGCCGCGGGATCCGACCGGTTCCCGGCCGCGAGTGCGAGCGCACGGGCTTTCAGGTCGGCGAACCGCGTCGTGGCTTCGGCGACACGTTTGCGGGCGAGGTCACCGATCGTCCTGCCCAGCGGACGATCCTTTTTGGCCAGTTGATGCGCAGGCGCGGTCTCCAGCTCTCGGTCGACGGCGTCGAGCACACCCTGTCCGACGAGCAGCAGACCCGCGATGGTCGGCACGGAACCGCGGATGTCGGTGATCGTGGCCGCCGCCGCGCAGGTGTTCATGAAGTGCTGTTCATCGTGCCCGGTGGCCGCGAACAGGCTTTCCGTCAACGCGACGGGATTGTCCAGCAGAGCCCGGAACAGGGTGTCTTCCTGAAGGGTGGTGCGTCCTTCGAGACTGAGGTTCGTCAGTCCCAGCAATGCCAGCCGTTGCGGCAGTCCCCGCTCGTGCCGGTAGCCGATCCCTTGCACGGTCGACCCATCGGTGGTGAACGGATCGCGGCCCGCCTCGACGTTCACGGCGAGGTCGCCGAGCAGCTGCTGGAGCCGGTCGATCGACAGCGGTTGCAGCACCCGGCGGTCGCGCACGGTCGCCAGGCGGAACCGGGAGTTGTCCGGGACGTCCTGCTCCCGCGACGGCACCAGCGACGCCGCCATCACCGCGTCGTTCACCAGCGACCGCACCTTCGCCCGCGTGCCCGCGTCGGCGAGGTTTTCCAGGTTCCGGTCGATCCTGCCCAAGGCGGCCGAAATCTCGGCCGAGCCGAGGACCGCGTCGGTGTAGTTCTCCAGACGGCCGCCCTCGGCCAGCCGCGACAGCTGGTCCAGGCGGGCACCGAGGTCGCCGGTCGCCAGATTCGGCAAACTGTCGAAGACGGTGTCGTACCGGTCCGCGAAGTCGTCCGTGCCGGGAATCCGGGTGAGCGAGCCGAACGGCAAGGCGCCGGGCATCAGCCGGTCGACACCCCCGCTGTCGTCCACGATCCCGTACCCCTCGAGGTCCGGGGTCCGCAGCCTGCCGTTTTCCCCTGCCACCAGATGACTACCGAGCTCCACCACGTCGGCGTTGCCCTCGTCGTCGAGGTCGATCTGTACCCATTGCCCGTCGCCGGTGAAGACCGGATTGCCCGCGGCGTCGAAGCCGACCTGGCCCGCCACGACGAGTTCGTAGGTGTGCTCGCCCTCCCCGCCCTGCTTGGGCACTCCCCACACCCTGGTGGTCGCGGCGTAGGCGGTGGACACGTCCACTTCGAGTTCGCGCAAGACGTTGGGTACGTACTCACTCGTCTCGGCGCCGAGACCGCAGGAAACGAGACGCAGTGTCCGGTTCGACGGCCACGCCCCGGCGGCGTGCAGGTTGCTCAGCAGATCGGCCATCACTTCCGGCGTAATGGGCCTGCCGAGGAATTCCGGCATCCCGGACGGGCCGACATGCGCGACCACGGTGAAGAAATGGTCGTCGGCGGCCAGGCCTTGGACGATCTTTTCCTGTAGTTCCAACGTGGTCACGTCGGTGCCCGGGTCGGCGAGCCAGATCCCGGAGTTCCCGGGGAGCCGGACGGCGACCTCCAGGATCGACGAGATCAAGTCGCTCTGCCGCTCGGACCGCTCGCCGGACACGACCGCGTCCTGGACCGCGGCGTATCCGCTTGCCGTCCGCTCGATCTTCCACAAATCGCGTGGTGTGACGTAGACGCCGGCCTCGTCCGCTTGCTCGGTATAGAGACCCCGGTCGTCGACGACCCGGTTGAGCACGGGTTCGGTTTCCCGCTGTCCGGTCTGTCCCGGCTCGGCGGGCCGGATCACCTGATGCGGGCGCAGTACGGGATCGCGATCCTGGTGGGAGAACGAACCGGCGTCGTCCTGCACCATCCGGTACTGATCCGGGATACCCAGGAAATGCCCGACCTCGTGCGCGAGTTTGCGGAGGTCGGAGTCCGCCGACCACTCCAGCTGGTTCTCCCGGTCCGTCGGCAGCACGTCGATGACGGCGTGGACGGCCGAGGCGGCGCCGGGGAATTCGAGCCGCAGATGCAGCTGGTCACCGCTGGGCAGGCGGTACCGGTTGTTGAACAACGAGGCCACGCCGAGGCGGGCACGCTGCCGCAGCCGGGCGAGGGTGTCGTCGTCGACCGAGTCGCTTTCGAGGCGCAGCCGGACCGTGTACTCCTGCACCCACTGGTTCCGCACCTTGAACCGGCGAAGGTCGTAGGAGAGCTGGCCAGTGATGTAGTCGACCGGACCGTCGGTGACGTCGCTTTCGGTGATCCGCATGGCCGGATAGCGGATTTCCTGGTCCACCGTCACGGAATGCGCGTTGTCCCGCAGCTTCGACCACTCCCACGACGGCACCGGCGTGGTCAGCGCCGTCCACTCGGCGACGGCGTCCGCATGCGTGGCCGGGCTGTGCGACCAGGTCCGCTCGTCGTCCAGCACCCGCGTGCCGCCCAGTGCCGGGTCTTCCTCGAAGTCCTCGTCCGGGCGGCCGGGCGGGATCCGTTCGGCGGGCGCCGGTGCGTCCGGGGCCCAGTCGACGAAGAAGTGGATCCGGCTGTCCGCCGGGACTTCCGTGGTACCGGGCTCGGCGAAGGTCAGTGGTTCGGTGACGCCGGTTTTCCCTCGCACGGCCGCCAGCAGCATTTCCTCCATGCCGTCGCGATCGCCGTCCATGACCAGCGTGACGACGGGCATCGGCCGGTTCTTCGCGTGCCGCCACCGGGCGTGATGGGCCAGCTCCGTCAGGAGCCCGTCGAGGCGGGCCTGTTCCCGCCGTGCTTGGTCGATGGTGTCCGGTATCGGGTCGAACTCGAGTTCGGGTCGAGGCCGGGTACGCCGCGGCAGCCCGGAGAAGAACGTCGGCGACACGGACTTCACCGGTGCGTTCAGCAGGCTGTCGAGCTGATCGGCCTCCCCGGCGTCGAGCCCGGCCGGGTCGCCCGCGGTCACCCCGAGCAGGCCGAGCAGCTGCCCGGCGAGCTCGTCACCCGTCGTCCCGGTGGTGAGATGCCGGTCCGGCTCCCATTCGGTCACGACGTCGCCCACGGTGAAGGTGAACTCCGGGGCCGGATCCTCGACGACCCGGATGGACAGCTGCGACCCGTTCCGCAGCCGATAGCCGCGGTTCAGCAGGAACTGGGCTTCACGGAGCCGTGCCCGGAGCTCGTCGACGTCGGCGTCCGACACCGACGGCAGTGACAGCAGTCCGATGTGGACGGTGACCTCGGTGACCCGCTCGGACCGCGGCACGCGCATCCGCCGTACTTCGACCTTCGGCCCCAGGACGTCCACGCGCCCGGCCGAGGCCTCGGCCATCGTGCGCCGGTGGATTTCCGTGGCGTGGGTGCGAGCTTCGGCGGCCGGGTAGCCCCGCGCCGTCAGTTCGTCATAGGTGGCCTGCCAGCGTTTGGCCGCCCGTGCCCTGGCCGACTCCATGCCGCCGGAGAGATGCACGGTCTCCACCCGAGCGGCGGCCCGGACCCGGGGATCCGGCGTTCCGGGGTGGGAAAGCGGCTCGTGCCAGGTATCCGAGCCCTCCGGCGAGCGGCCGAGCACCTCCGAAAGTTCGGCACGCAGGGCGTCGAGCCTGCCACTCAGCCGCACGAACTCGGCGGCCAGTTCCCGGTCATCGGCCGACCCGGTCGCCGGGGTCACGTCGTCGATCCCGGCACTGGCCGGTGGCCGGTACAGCTGTTCCATCGACGCCGCGACGGCCCGGCGTGAGGCGGCTTCGAGACCGGCCGACGTCGTCCGCGACTCGATCCTGCGCCGGATGAGGGCGTCGAGTTCGTTCTCCAGCTCCGCGATGTCGTCGGCCACCTCGGCGTGGGCCTGAGCGGCGTTCTCGCGGGCCTTTTCGCTCTTCTCCCGGAACCGGGCGGGGGTGCCCGCGGCGATCCGCTCGGCCACAGCGGCCGCGAGTGCGGAGTGCTCGGCCCGGACAAGGGCCCGTTTGAGGTGTTTCAGCTCGGCTTTACGGGAGTCGAGGTAGTCCCGGAGATCGTTGATCTCCTCGGTGACCTGGGTGATCTCGCCGAGAACAGTACGAGCCGCGGGCATCTGCGTGTCCGGGATCGAGAACACCCGGCCGGTCAGCCGCCGCGTCACCCGGTCCAACCCGGCCGCGGTGTCGGTGATGGCCACCTTCAGATCGGTCTCGGTCAGGTACCGGCCGTCGCCACCGGACACCGCCGCCGCGGGGAACGACGTCGCGACCGGCTCCACCTCGTCCTGACTATCGAGATTGTCGAGATTGTCCAGCTCGGTCGTCCCGGCCTGGCCGCCGCCGTCCGTGTCGCCGAGCCCGTGGTTCTCGGGAACACCGGCGGCGCCACCGAGCAACCGGGGCCGCTCCTCGATCGAAGCCTCGCGCCACTCCTGATAGGCCCGGTCCAGCCGGCCAGGATCGTTGCCCCAGGCACGGAGATCGGCCGTCGCCAGCGCGACCTTGTCCCGTGCCGCTTCGAGGACGGCTTCGGAGCCGTCGACGCGCTCGGCGTCCCGGGAACCACCCGCGCCACCCGGCGCGAGACGGGACAACAGTTCCGCGTGCGCTGCTTCCGCACGGCTCAGCTCGTGGCGCGCGCCCAGCAGGTTCGCCCACGCGTCGCTCCTCGTGGCCGGGGACCCGGGCGTGACCGGGTCCGGTCCGGCCTGGCCGTTCGCGTCCTCGTCGAGAAGCTCGCTCCAGCGCGCGGCGTCCCGCTGCCAGGCTTCGGCGAGGAGGGCACCCGCCGTCGGAGGCAGCACGATGCGGACGGGTTCGGTGATCTCGTCACCGGCGAGCTCCAGCGAGTCACCCGGCACCGCCAGCAGATCCCACACCGCATCCGGCAAGGTGACCGACCGGACCACGCCGTTTTCCCGCCGCTGATAGGTGATCGTCCGCACCCGCCGCGCGAGGTCCGGATCGCCGACGACGGCCCGCAAAGCCGCGTGCCATACCCGATCGGGCTCCGGATGCTGCTCGACGAGGGCTTCGACGGCGGTCAGGTGGAGGTCGCCGTCCCGGTCACGCAGTCCTCGGCGGAGGACGTCGGCGACCTTCGCCGCCTGCTCATCCACGGTCCGGACCCGCGCGACCGGACTCGGCTGCTCGACGGCCTCGGCCGGGTCGACCTGACACAGGTGGATCACCGTCGTCTGGTCCCATTCGGCCGCCCTGGCGACCTCGACGACCTCGAAAGCCGAACCCGGCGGCAGGATCGGGCCGTTCTCGTGCGGCACGGCGCGGGCGTCGTCGATGACGAACGTGACGTTACCCGGCCCGTCCCCGGCGATCAGCACGGTCGGTTCGGTGACGAACCGGCCCTTCCGGAACGCGTCCAGCTCGGCGGCCGAACGCCAGGTGGTCACCCTGATCCGGCTCGGCTCCCCGGCTTCGTGCAGGGCCCGCCTCCTGGCACGCACGATCTTGTCGCGGTGCGCCCTGGTGTCGCGGCTCGCCAGATCCGGCGCCAGCTCGTCCGCCTCGCCGACCACCTTGGCCAGCGCGAGCCTGTCCTCGATGCCGTCCGCGGCCGGGCCGTCGCCGGGGAAACCGGTGAACGGCGCGCCGATCCGGGTGGGCGTGGCTTCGATCTGCCGCACCTTCACGTGCAATTCGTCGCCGACCTCGGCGACCTTGAGCACGTCGAATTCGGTCCCCGGCGGAAGCAGCACCTCACGTTCGCTTGGCCGGTTGGACGCCGGGGCAATGCAGGCACCGTCGTGGACCAGTGCGGTGACGATCACCTTTTTGCCTTGGTACAGCCGATCTTCGCCCCGCATGCCGCGGAAGAAGCCGCGGTCGGTGTACCGCCCGCCCTCGACGAACAGTTCCTTGGCCGCCGCGATCGGCAGGCCCATGACCCGGGTCACCACCCCGGTGTGACGAGCCGGGAAGCGGGTCACCGCCGACGCCAGCAGCCGGGTCAGCGGCGCCGCATACGCCGGGCTTTCCTTGTCCGCCAGGTAGTTGTCGATCTGCCCGGACCGCGTATGCGTGTACGCGCGGATGGCGGCCAGCTCCGCCTTGCCCGTCGAAGCCAGATATGGGTTTTCCTTCAGTACCTGGGAAACCTGCTTGAGATACCTGGCCATTTCCGGCTGCGCCAGGAATTCTTGCTCGTCCTTCTCGGTGGCGAGGAAGCCGGGCTCGCGTTCGCCGCGCCGAAGTGGCGGTACCGGCTGGGGATCGTCTCCGACGAGTGCGTGGGCCCGGTCCGAGATCAGCTGGAGGTTCCGCGGTTCGAGGACGACGTCGCCGGTGATCGCGGCCGCGGTCATCAGGCCCGGTCCGGTGGCGACCCGGCCCGCGCCGTCCCGGTGCTGGAAGACCGGTACGTCGGCGACCACCCGTTCGTCGAGGAAGTACTCGTCGTGCAGGCCGAGGAAATGCCCGACCTCGTGCGCGAACTGGACCCCGGTCCCGTCCGACGGCCAGTGCCGCTGGTCGGCCGGGGTACCGGGGCCGGTCACGAAGACCGTGCCGTGTGCGTCCTCGCGGTCGGTGAACTCGACCTCGACCAGCAGCTGTTCGCCGCCCGGCAGCCGGTAACCCTGGTTGTACTGGTCGTTCACCGCGGCCTTGACCCGGTTCTCGAAATCCGGGATGTCCACTTCGGACTGTCCGGTGGTCTCCAGCCGCACCCGCACGGTGTGCAGCCGCACCCGCACGGGTTCCCGGCCGTCGCGGTCGACCTCGAACCGGCGCAGGTCATAGCCGATCGTCGCCAGCCACGGCCGTCCCGACCGGTTCAGCCCGCCGTCCTCGGACCGGACGCTCACCGGCGGCGTCTCCCGGTGGGACGCGCCGATGTCCTGCTGGGTCACCGGATTCGCGACCCGGTGCTCCACGGCCACCGCCGGATCCGCCGCCTGCCACCACACGCGCGTCGCGTCTTCACGCGTCCACGGCTTGCCTGCCGGACGGGTCACCGAACGCGGCGTCCCGCCGACCACGAGGCGTACCTCCGGATCGGCGGGTACCGGCGCGGCGAACAGCAACGCGACGGCGTTCAGGCCGCGTTCGGAGCCGTTGAGCGCCATCAGGTCGTCGACCAGCCCGGACGGCGCGAGCCGCCGGACGAGCTCACGGCGCATCCGGTCCAGTGTCACCGACGGCGGGACCCCGTTCTCGTCGAGGGCGGCCGTCGTGAAGGCCTGTTGAAGACCGCCGGAAGCGGCGAACAACGCGTCGGCCAGCGCCTCCGGATTCCGCATCAGGTCTTGGAACAGCGGGTCTTCCCGCAGGGTCTGGACCACGACCGGCGGCGTGTCCATCAGCATGAGTTCGGCCAGCCTGCGCGGCAAGGGCGCGTTCCGGTCGTAGTCGAGCCCTCGCCACGGCGAGCCCTCGGCGGTGAACGGGTCCTGTCCACTGTGGAGGATCGTCGTGACTTCGGACAACGCGCTCCGCAGACGCTGCTGTGCATGAGGTTCCAGGACCGTGTCGCGGGTCGGCGCCAAGGCGGACAGCAGCAGGGTGTCGTTCGCCAGCGCCCGCACCTGCCGTGAAAGCAGCCGGAGCCGTGACTGCTCCTCGGGGGTTTCCGCGGCCTTCGCCCGCTCTTCCAGCTCTCCGAGCGCGTTGTCCAGCTGCTCCAGGGGAAGGTCGAGATCGGGCCCCTGCCGGAGGTCACCGGTGCCGGCCAGCCGGGAGAACTCGGCGAGAGCGGTGTCGAAATCCCGGTCGGACAAGCGGAAATGCGGGAGATCCGCGGTGATCGCGCGATAGCCCGCCACGATGTCCGCTGCCCGCGCCGGTTCGGCGCGCCGCGGCGGGGCGACCGGGACGGGACCCGTCGGGAAGGACGCGTCGGACGGCCGGACCGTGATATGCGACGCGCCTCGCCGGAGCGCGCGCTCCAGGTCGGTCGGCCCCTGTACCCAGCGGCCCGCGCCGGGGGCGGGTGCCCCGCGGACCGCCGAATACACGTCCTGCACGAAGGTCGTGCAGTTGTGGCTCGTGACCTTGTACTGCCTGCCGGAGAGGGCGAGCACCCGCCCCAGCCCCCGGATGACGTCGTTCGCGCTCACCAGGTATTCCGCGCTGTAGGTGGTGGGCTTCTCCCTCGCCGTCAGCACGGAGACCGTGCCCGGCACGGTCGCCCACCGCGGCGAGGGTGTGGTCTCCGGCGCGAAGTCGATGAGTGTCCCGTTGCCGAAGGGGTCGTGGATCTCGATCCAGGCATGGCCGGTGGACTGGGCGGCCACGTCCCGGTGCCGGGTCTTCACCTGGAACCGGAACACCGGCCGGTCCGCGTTCAAAACCCGCATCCGGTCGAGGGCGTCCGGGAGACCGGACCGCATCAGGTACTGCGTGACCATCCGTTGCTGGGCGACCTGGGTGTCCGCGACCTGCTCGTTGAGCCAGTTCTGGACCGACTGCCCCGGCGGGACGCCGTCGGCGGGTGCCGTCCGCACGAAACCGATCGTCGCCGACTCGGCCTTCATGTCGTCCTGCTGATAGGTGACCCGGATCGGCAGGTGGTCGAGTGTAAGGCCGTGGTCGCCCGCGGCGGAGTCCAGGGCGGTGCGCAGTGCGGCTTCCAGGTTCGCCCCCCGCCGGACCGCCAGGTCGCCGTCCTGCCCGCGCTTCACGACGATCTCGATCCGCCGTCCGGCGGGTGGCCGCGTCCGCAGTTCCTCCGCCAGTGAACGGACGAACCCCGACAGTCCGCTGACGGCGACCAGATCGACGACATCCGAGCCGGGACGGAAGAACGTGTTCGCGTTCGGGTCGAGCAGGTCGGCGTCGGCCTGCTCTTCGACACCGCCGACCATCTCCCGCAGCCGTCGGCCGAGGTCTTCGGGTCCGGTCGTCAGCCAGCCGGCCGACGGGGCGGGCGTACCGGTCACGCGTTCGAACAACCCGCTCGCGAAATGCAGGGAGTTGAACGACAACGCCTGATGCGGGGTCCGCAGGTGCCGCAGCGAATGATCCAAGGCACGCAACGCGTCTTCGGCCGAGACCCACACCTCGTAGCTCGCGGTCGCGGTATGCCCGGTATCGCCGAGGCGCACCGCCGGGCTTGCGCCGTCAGGCCGGTGGAACCCGATCGTTTCCTTGACGCCACTCGGCAGCGTGAACTCGATCCAGGTGTGTCCACGAGCCCCGACGAGCGCGGAAAGCCGCGGCGCGGGGCCACCGGGATCGACCGACAACCGCATCGCGATCGTCTTGATGTTCGCCGTGCCCAGCGGCAGGTACTGGTCGAGATACGCGACCAGCGGCGACGAGGCCCAGAGTCCCGGATCCTCGCCGAGCCTGGTCGCCGTGCGGGACAACCAGGACGTCACCGTCTCCTCCGGCAGGAGACCGAGTTCCGATCGGAGGTCGCCGTCGGTCCGGACGAGCGCCAGTGTCACCGAGCGCCGACGCTCCGCCGGATCGGCCGAGGCCAGCGGCGGAAGGCTGTTCCGGTGCGCGGCCGACGGCCTGATCGCCAAGGGCGCCTTGCCGTCCGGCGGAGCGGGCAGCAGTGGCCGCAGTGCCGCCGCCACCGCGTTCGCCCTGGCGAGCGCGGTTTCCGTCCGGCCGATCGTCGCGTTGCCGTAGCCCGTGACCTGGATCCACGGCGACGGCTGCGAAGAATCCCCTGACGCCGGTACCCACGCGGCGAAACGTCCGACAGTGGCAAGGGAATCGTCGTCAAGGACACGCGAACCCTTGGCGAAGGTGACCACCGTGTCGACCGTCTCCGTGACCGCTTCGGCCACCTCCTCGGGGTGGTCGGCGATCTCGACGAATTCGCCTTCGTTGTCCACGTTGATCGCCGCGAGCGCCTGGACGAGGTTGATGGTTTGGGTCGGTGCGTAGACTTTCCGGCTTTGACCGCGTGCCTTCAACTCCCGGCGGAAGTCGTAGCCGCCGCCACCCGGCTCGTTGAGTTTGCCGGATTCGCAGGCCAGCAACACGATCGGTGCTTCCGGGCGCGATTCGAGTGCCTGCCGGAACCCCTCGTGTTCGAGGACCAATGCGGCGAATTCGGCACCGGTGATTCGCTTCGGGAAAAGACGTCCGGCCACCTTGATCCGGAACATGTTCGGACCGGCGTGGAGGAACAGGAAGATCGGCTGTTTGGCGGCGTCCGGGGAAACCCAAGGGGCGGGCCGTCGCACCGACGGAGCCGCCGTCGGCTGAGCCGACGCCAACTGCTCTTCCGTTTTAGGAAGCAGGACATTGTATTCGACGACCGGCCGCCTGGCACTCGTCGTCGCCCACGCGGTGGCGATCAGGCCGTCGTTATTCTTGGTGGGGAACGCGGTTCCGACGGTTCTGCCACCGGCGCCCACCATGGCTTGGGTGACCGCGCTTTCAATAACGGGAGCGGGCCTGGACGGCGTCCTCGTGTCGAGGTCGCGGGTCGCCAAGAACTCCCCGTCCGCCGTCCGGACGATCCGGACCGGCCGCCGCCCGGCGGCGCCGTACCCGAGGTCGTCCCCGTTCTCGGTCACCACATGCAGCCGGACACCGAAGGCTTCGGCGATCTTCGCCGCCGTCGTGTCCCGCAGCGTCGCACCCAGCTTCCGCAGTTCCGCCTGCCGTGACGGCGATCCGGGGGCGACAGCGGCGGCGAGCGCGGCCACCAGGTTCCCGGCCACCGGCGGCCCCTCGACCGGCTCCACCGACTTGCCAAGGCGGGCCAGGGTGGTCCGCTGCGCGGCGGTGAGCCCCGGCTGCGCCTCCGCCGGACCGGCGGCCGCGGCGGGCGGGGTACCCGGCAGCGCGTCCTGGCCGGGGTCGGCAAGGCGGTATCCCGGTCCCAGCTGGCTCTGCAGGACCTGCTGGATCATCCAGGTGTGGCGGGGCAGCAGCTTCGGCGTCACGCCGGGTTCGACCACACCCTTGCCCATGATGGCATCGTCACCGGTGACGACACCGGTCGTGCCGTCGTCCTCGCGGCTGAGGAACACCCGGTCCTTGTCGTGCTCCTCGTCGGCCGCGCCGAGGTAGTGGAGCAGCTCGTGGGCGAGTTCCTCCGGGGTGGCGTCCGTTCGCCAGCTGGTCTGGCTGGTGCGTTCGCCGTCACCGGCGACGACGTCGTACGCGCGGTACCGGGGGTTGCCGTCCCGGTCGGTCAGCCGGTCGCCGGTGAACTCGACGCGGACGTGCAGCTGGTCGCCGTTCGGAAGGCCGTGGCGTTTGTTGATCAGCTTCTCGATACCGGCCGCGGCACGCTCCCGCAGCCGGGCGAGCTGTTCGCCGGTGACGCCGTGACCGGGTACGAGATTGATCGGCACGGTGAACTCGGTGACCCCGCGCCCGTCGACCTCGAACCGGCTGACGCCGTACCGGATCACGCCGTCGTACCGTTTGTCCTTACCCGTCAGCAGTGTGGTGAGCACGTCGGCGGTCTCGGTGGCGACCGCGCGCCTCGGCGTGGTCGCCCGCAGTGATTCCCATTCCGCCGGGTCGAGTGGTTTCGCCACCGAGAACCACGGTGCGTCGGTGGCCCGGCTGTGCCGCCACTTCTCGTCGGCGGGGGAACCCGGCTGCTCCGTGAGCCTGGTGAATTCGGCGTCGAGCGCGCCTTTCGCCAGCCACCAGGAATCTTGTTTGGTGTCCACGAAATCCAGCCACGCGGCCTGTAGCGCGGCCTGGGTGCGGATCAGCTGATCGGTCGCGGCGACACGCTGTTCCCGTGCCTCCTCGGCCTCGCCGCCGGCGACGGCCAGCTCCTCCCGCCGTTCGTCCAGCACCTCACGGAACAGGTCGCGGCGAAGCTTCGCGTCCGCTCGTTCCCTGGTCAGCCGCTGCACGGCGGCCGGCGTCCGCTCGCGGGCCAGTTCTGAGGAAAGGTTCCGGAAGGTTCGCGTCGCTTCGCGGGCACCGCGGGTGAGGTTGTCGAGATCGTCCTGCCTGCTCGCCAGCTCGGCCAGCCGCACCTCGGCGGCGTCGGCGGCCGCGGCCACCCGGTCGAATTCGAGTTTCGCGGCGCCGGCGACGGTTTCCGCTTCCCGCAACGCTTTCTCGGTCTCGCGGGCGAACTTGTGGTGCCGCTCCTCCAGCGTGCCGGGACGGCGTACCCGTGCCGCGTCGACCGTGGCGCTCCAGTCGAGGGCGACACCGAGCTTCTCGACCAGCTGCTCGGCCTTGCGGCGGTGGCCCTCAGCCCCGACCTCGGCGTCACGCCACGCCTTCGCGGTCCGGGCGACTCTTCCCTGTCGTGCCTTGAGAACGCGTGGCACCTTCTGGCCGGTGACGTCCGCCAGCTTGTCGATCGGCATCCGCACGTCCGCCGACGCGGGCAGCGAAACGTCCACGACCTCCGTGCGGCCGTCGACCTTGACCACGATCCGGTAGTCCACGTCGAACCGCACCAGCGCGGTCCGCCCGACCGGTTTGAGGTTCGCGACGGCGGACACCGTCGTACCGTCGACAGTGGCGTCGGCGGGCTCACTGGTCCAGCGCGCGTCGACGCCGGTGAGCAGACCGCCGATAGTGCCCGGTTCGTTGACCGGCGTGACCGTCGGCCCGGTGACGCCGGTTTCCCCGACCTCGACGATCTTTCGCTCCGCCGAACGGGCCACCGTCGAGTTCGTCGGATTCTCCAGGTTGACGCCGTCGCTCAGCGCGACCGTCCTCGGTGCGGCGAGCCGGGCGTGCACCTCGACGTCCGCCTTCTTGCCCCGCAGGACCGCCGCCTCACGCAAGGTCGGCACGGGCAGGCTTCCGGTCGTCATGGCCGGCAGGAACGCCTGCAGCAGCTGGGGACTCAGGCTCGACCAGAGCGCGTTGATCGAACCCGTGCCGTAGCCGGTGATCCCGCTGTCCGCCCCGGCCTTGGTCAGCGCGTCCCGCACGACCGTCCGCAGCCGCTCGGCGGCACGCACGGATTCGACCGACGCCATTTCCGGCAGGGTGGTGACCGTGCCCCGTCGCCACTGCTCCAGCGCGGCGGGCGTGGCGTCCTCCGGTGCCAACCCGACCGGCTCGGCATCCTCGCCGGTGTCCGGCCGTTTTTCGTCGCCGGCGTTCAGGTTGTCGGCCAGCAGCCGGATTCCGAGTGTCCGCTCGCCGGTGGCGGCGGACGCGACGGTCTCGCCGTCGCGGCGGACTTCGAGGGTGAACTCGACCGGGACGTCGAACAACGCGGCCGGTCCGGTTCCGGTCCGCAGCTGCGTTTCCTGTTCGGTGAGGACCTCGGTGGTGGTGGTCGTCTTGATGGCGCCGATGCCCTTGGTGGCCGCGCCCCCGACCGACGTCGTCGTGTCACCGTTCTGGTGCTTCTCCTGCCCACCCGCCCGCAGCGCGGCCGACCACGACGTGGCCGTGCCCTCGGCCCGGATCTTCCGTACCGCGCGGACGGTGCTGTGCTCGACGGTCCGGCCGTCGTTGACCACCTTCCGGAAGGCCGGATCTCCCAGCGTCTTCGCGGTCAGCAGCACCTGGTATCCGCTGTCGGTGAACAGTTTCGGCAGATGGGTGTGCAGTGGGATGCCGCCGTCGAGCGCGCTGTCCACCAGCCCCTGCACGCCGTCCGGCGAGACGAGGTCGGTGAGCCTCGCCCAGTTGTTCATCGCGTCGTTCAAGGACACGCCGGGCAGCAACGGCACCTTGGCGGTGGCCAGCTTCGCGGACAGTTTCGGGACGAGGTCGGACAGGTCGGGCAGCCGCTCGACAGCGCCGAGGCCCAGCGCACCCGGCTTCCCCCGCGGCAGCGTCACGGGTGCCGCGAGCCGCTCGTCCCGCTCACGCGGACCCGCCGGTTTGGCAGGCAGGAGGCCGTATTCGCGGGCCTGGTCTTCGGTGAGCCACACCAAAGCCGCGCCGGGAAGGTCGACGAAGCGGGCCGCACCCCTCGCGTCCGGACGCAGCAAAGCGGTTTGCTGCCGTGCTTCGGCGAGCACGGTGAAGGCGATGTCGAACCGTGCCAGCACCCGCTGCGTGCCCGCCGCCGTGGTGACGTTGCGGTCGATGGTGGCGGAGATGTCGAGACCGTCGGCCTTGGTGGTCGTCTTCGCCCATGGCTTGCCGGACAGGCCACCGGTGGCGGAACCGGTGGGATCGCCGGTCACCGAACCGGTCGCCGACACGCCAACGGTGACCGCGGGCCCCTTGCTCTTGCTCTTGCCGCCGTCGAACCGGTAACCACCCGAAGTGGACCGTTCCGCGGCCGCGTCGTCGACCGTCTGGACGAAGGTGGGGTTGGCCAGCCGGGCGACGACACCGACCCGGCCGACCCGGTCGGCGAGGCGACGGCTGTGGACGAGATCGGTGCTCACCACACCGTGGGTGAACGAACGCAGTGCCGCCTTGAGGTTGTCGGTGCTCAGCATCGCCTGGACGCTGGTCCACGCGTCACTGCCGGGCAGTGCGAGCGCGCGGTCACCGTCCGAGGCCTCCACCAGCGCGTCCATCGCCGCCGAAGCGACGTTCCCGGTGTGGGCGATGCTCTCCACGCCAACCCATTCGCCGACGGTGGGTGGCGCGAGTGCCTCGAAGTGACCGGTGATCGACCGCGGCGGATCGAGCTCGCGCACCCGGGGCGCGCCTGGCGCGAACTTCGCCGGATCGGCGGGCAGCGTCAGGCTGTCCGACATCCAGACCGTGAAATTCGCCGGGAGCAGGAAGGGGCCGTCACCCGATTCCTCGGGCGTCGACCAGATCTGCCGGACGGCGGGCACCTGCGTCCCCGGCAATCCGGGCAGCGTCTGCCGGACCATCGCCTGTGAACGGGAGAAACCGGTGATGGAGACGACGAACCGGCCCTCGTGCGCGAAACCTTCCGAATCGGGGCTGCCGATGGTGAGGTACGTCGACTCGGCGACCGGGCCCGCGCCCGTCCGGGTACCGCTGCCGCTGCCGTACTTCGCCGAGGCCGTCACCGTCGCCCCGAAGGTCACCTTGCCCTCGGGCCCGGCCGTCCAGCCCTTGGTCGTCGCCGACGACGTGCCCAGCGCCGGACCGGTGGTCGTGGCGTTGCGGACCACCCGTGCTGTCGCGCGCCCGACATGCTCGACGCGTTTCGACTCCAGCCGGACCGTGATGGTGACGTGGTCCTGCCGGAAGGCGCCCTGGCGTTTGAGGGTCACCGACACCCCGGCACCCAGCAACGCGTCCATGCGGTTGCGCAGTGCCAGCGGCGAAAGCGCCGTCTGCAGCCGGTGCTCGTTGGCGAGCATCTCCAGCGTCCGCGCCGCGCCTTTCGCCGGGGCACCTTTCTTCCGGTCCCAGCCGGGCAGCAGATCCGCGTACCGGTCGTTCTCCTGGAACTTGCCCCGGATCTCCGTCAGCACGGCCTCGGCGCCGTCGAACTCCCCGACCCGCACATTGCCCGCCGCGAGGCCCGCCGCCAGATGCGCGGGCGGGAACTTCTTCGTCGACGGCGGTGTCAGGCCGTCGCCGGTGCCGTCCGGGACCGGCAGTCCCTGCGCCGCGGCTTCGGCCATCCCCACCCTCGCGAACACCGTCGCCCTCGCGGTGGTTTCCCGGCCGTCCAACGCCTGCACCAGAATCGTGGCCTCGAACCGGTAAAGGCCGACGTCACCCTTGAGCTGGACACCCGATTTCGCCGTCGACGTCCGGCCGGACGCGGCGGTGTCCACCGTCCGCGCGGAGTAGCCGAGGCCGACTCCGGCCGCGACACGCACCCCCTTGACGCCGCCTCCGCCGCCGAACGCGAGGGAGGCGTCGAAACCGCGCTTGGTGAAGGCCGAAACGGTGGAACTGGTGGTCGCGGACTCGTGCAGCCGCAGCTGCGTCTCTTTCGTCGGGCCGACGAGTTCGGCCTTGGTCAGCACGGCCTTCATCCGCACCGCCCCGACCTTGCCGCCGTCCGCGCTGAGCAGGGCCGGTGAGCTGACCCAGCCTTCCAGCATGGCGCCGAAGTTCTCGCGGACACCGGCGTTGCCGAGGAACGCGCGCAACGCGTCCCGGCCGGGTGCGCCGAACGCGGTGACCGACCGGTGCAGCAATCCGGCGGTCCCGGTGAACACGTCGTCGAGATCGGTGACCGCCTCGGGCACCGGATTCCGCAGCTTGCGCCCGACGTCGGCGGTCAGCTCCTTCGCGGCAGGCCCGGCAGGCGCGGTGAGCCGCAGCAAATCGTCGGGCACGCGCACGGTGACCTGTCCGGGCACCGCCTCACCCCGCGCGACCGCGTCACCGGTGTGGTCGTGGACGCTGACGGTGAACTCGACATTCAGGCCCACCCGCCGGGATCCCTCGCCGGAGCGGATCGCCCGCTGGTCCGAAGTGGACATCGCGACGGTCTGCGTCGCACCGGGTGCCGCCAGCGCGGCCTTGCCGCCGACGGTGACATACGGACCGGCGACCGGCGCCTGCACGGTGACGGCCGTCCCGACGTCACCGGCGTGGAGGACGGCGAGGTTCTCCGCGTTCGCGACACCGCCCTGAACCGTGAGATCCGCCTTGGTCTTCTCCCGGGGCTCGCTCACGACGTCGCCGCCGAGGGTGGCCTGGATCCGGACCTCCCGCCAGCCCTGGCCGGTGCGGAGCGGGAAATACAGGCCGCTGAGCGCCGATTCGAAATCGTCGCGGACGGCGGCACCGATCGCGTCGAGCCGCTCCGGGTCGGCATCGGGCAGCAACCGGGCCAGCTCGTCGCGGAGTTCGCCGGTCCCCTCGACGGTGAGCACCGGCGCCGAGCCGAGGGCCTGACCGGCGGCGAGGAACGGCGGCAGATCCGCGAGCTTGAGCTCCTGCTCGTCCTTGACGGTGTTCTCGGTCTGCTCGGTGTTCTCGGCCGTTTCGGTGTTCTCGGCCGTTTCGGTGTTCTCGGCCGTTTCGGTGTTCTCGGCCGTTTCGGTGTTCTCGGCCGTTTCGGTCGTTTCGACGGCGGGACCGTGCTCCGGCTGCGGCGCGGGCGTGATGTCCAGCCCCAGGTCGTCGAAGAGGTCTTCCGCGAACGGTTTGCCGAGATCCAGTTCGAGCGCGGGCGCCGGTTCTTCCCTTTCGGGGGTCTCTTGGGCGGCTTCGGTTTCTTCAGCGGCGACGATCTCGTTCGCCGCGGCCGAAGTACTCGCCTGCTCTTCCGAAGTGGTGCGCAACGGCGAGGGCCGGGTCTGCGGTCGCTCTTCGTGCACCTCGGATTGTTCTTCGACCGTCCCGCCTTCGGACGAGGTCCGGACGGCGGCGGACGCGGTCTTGGTGTCCGAAGTGGACTTTGCCGCAGGCGTGGACTTGCCGTCCGCTACGGTCTTCGTCTCCGATGCGGGCTTGGTCTTGGCATCCGACGTCGGTTTGGTGTCCGAAGTCCCCTTGGTGTCCGACGTCGGCTTGGTTTCCGAGGTCGTCTTGGTTTCCGAAGTGGACTTGCTGTCGGACGTGGAGGTCGTACTCGGCGTGGGGGTGCCGCTGCTCGTGGTGGTCGGCGTGGTCACCGGCCCCGCACCCGTCACCTCCGACCCGCTCTTGGTGCCGAGCGACAGATCCGTCGGAAGACCGCCGCCGCTGCCGAACTTCTCCTTGATCGAGGTGATCGCCGAGTCGAGGGCCCGCTCCCCGATCCCCTCGAGTTTGTGACTGACGGCGCCACCGACCACACCGCCGACGAAACCCATTCCATACTCGTGCGCGGACACCGTTTCGCCGTTGAGAGCGGCCATCGTGGCCTGGCTCATCACCCCGGAAACGCCCTCGAAGAGGAACGTCGTGCTGAATTCGGCGGCCCTGGCGACGAGATTTCCGCCAAGCTTGTCGGATACGTTGCGAGTCAGGACGTCCGGCACCTTGTCGGTGAGCAGGTCGACGGCGTCCTTGCCCAGTTTGTCGCTGTGTGGCGCGAGCACGTTCCGCAGGCTGTCGTTGAACGCCCCGCTGCCGTCCAGACCGTGTTTGCCCCAGTTGTCCGCGAACGTGCGCGCGTAGTCCCTGCCGAGCTGGCGGGCCGCGTCGTCGCCGAGAGTCTTGCCGAAGGCGGTGCCGAACCGGTCGGCCACCTCGTCACTGAAGCCCTCGACAGCCCGTTTGGTGAACGCGGTCGCCGGGTTGGAGAGTTGTTTGCCCGCCCGGTCGGTGAGCGTGCGGCCCATGTCGCGCACCCAGTTGTCGGCGAGTGCTTCGCCACCCGGCAGCTTGAGATCCTTGACCAGCTTGAGCAGGTCGTCGGTGGCGATCTTGCCGAAGTCCTTGCCAAGCAGGCTGCCGATCTTGCGGCCCAGCTTCTCCCCGAGTTCGCCGACGGCGCCGCCGAGCACACCACCGATCGCACCCGAGATCGCCGTCTGCTTGGTGGCATCGCTGTCCCATTCGGTCCGCTCGTGCTGAAGCCGTTGCACGGCGACGTCGATGAGCAGCCCGCCCGTGACGCCGATGAACACCTCGAACACGATCGCCCGCACGAGCATTTTGAACAGGGCGAGCAGGTAACCGCGGGTGAGGGCGTAATGCCAGGTGATGTTCGCGAGCGACGCGCCCGCGGTGACGGAGGCGAGGGCGTACTCCATCGCGATCTCGTACGCCAGCAGGAAAAGCTGCCCGACCGCGGAATACTTCGCGTACTCGACGTCCAAGGCGACCTTGCGGCAGCCGTCGGCGATCCCCTTCGTCCCGTCGGCCAGTTCCTCCAGCACGTTCGGCGAACCGTTGGTGAGCGGGGCCATACTTTTGTCGAAGGCGTCACCCGCCTCGGGCATCGACAGCTTGTCGTCGATCGCCCGCTTGACCCTGGCGATGTCGTTCGGAAGCTCGTTCAGCAAATCCGTGACGGTGTCGTACTCCTGCCCCGCCCGCCGGAACTTGTGCTGATTCGCGGCGGGCCAGGAGACGCCGAGTACCTCCAGAAGCGTGCGTGCCCACTCCGGCACATCGCCGAAGTCGCCGCGATCGACCTTGATGGGCACGCCTACCTCCTGACCGGTTCACCGAAGACAACGCGGTCCGGCACCCGAACGGTTCACCCCGCGCGGGCCCCCAGATTCCCGAACCCGTAACTCGTTGTTCCCCCTTCAAGCACGCAAGACCCCCCTTCAAGCACGCGAGACCCCCCTTCAAGCACGCGAGTGCGGTGCCGCACTGACCCCAGGGCACCATCTCGCCCGAAGGCGTCCCCTTTGCCTTGCCCCTCCAGAGAACCCGAATCGCCACTCACGACCCACCTGCCCGCCGGATTGCGATGTCCTCAAGGCCCCCTTTGAGACGTTGATCGTCTCAAAGGGGGCCTTCAAGACATGCCCGCGACCGCACCCGAGCCACTTCCACGTCACTGTCCCCGAGCCGCTTGCGAGGCCGCTCGAGGGCTCCCAATGTGGCATTGGGGACGCTCAACGTCCCCAATGCCACATTGGGCGCAGCACACGAGGTCCAAAGAACCCTCAGGCCTGGCATTTGGCCTTGACCATCGCCGCGCCGTGGTGCGCGTAGGTCTTGTTGGAACCTGACCAGTCGCGGCCCCGGTTGAGCAGCTGGACGGCCAGTTTCGCGCCGTTGATCCGGAACGTGCCGACGCTGACCCACCGGCCGTGGTTGGCGTTCTGGTCGACCTGGAACGAGCCGACCGGTGTGCCCTTGTCCACCGCGAACCGGTCGAATACGCGGTACACCGACGGGCTCCCGCCTGCCACGGTCGCGTCGCCGTTCGGGACGAACACCGAGACCGCGCACGAGCCGGTGGTCACCGGGCCGGTGTTGAACGTCCACAGGCCGTACGCGCTGGGGTCGTCCTTGTTCGCGTCGCCGGACATGGGGATGGAGACGAACGCCGCGCCGCAGCCGCCACCACCGTGATTCACCCAGCCCGCTTTGCCGTCGCTGTAGGCCCCGACGCCGGTGAAGCCGGTACCGCCACCGCATCCCTTGCCCGCCATGCCTTCGTAGGAGACCGTCTTGGCGGCCGGGGCGGGCGGACCCTGCGGCTGCTGCTGGGGTGGCGGGGCCTGGTGCTGCGGCGCCGGAGCCGGGCCTCCTCCCGCGGGCGCGGGCGGGACGCCGGGGAGACCGGCGGTTCCGGGATCGGCCGCCGCACCCGGCTGGCCCGCCGGAACGCCGCCGGGCGCCTGGCCCGGCAGCTGGGCACCGGGCGGGCCGACGGGCATACCGCCGAGATCGGTGGGCGGGGCGGCCAGCCCCGGCACGAAACCGCCGTCCGGCGGGAGATCCTTCGCGTAGCCCGCCGCGTTGGGCTCCTCACCGGACTGGTCGCCCGTCAGCAGTCCGCTGAGCGCCAAGGGGAGGGCGACCAGGACGACACCGGCGACGGCCGCCGCCACGATCACCGGTTTGGACATCCGGCCGGACGGCGGCGGGGACGCGACGCCGGTGGCCGCGTCCACGACCGGTGGTACGGCACCGGCCGCGACGGTCCCGGCCTCCGAAGAGGGCGTGGTTTCCTTGTCCGCCTTCGCTTCGGTGACGGCAGGCGCCGTCGTCGCCTCGGCGACCGCGACGCCGGTGGACTGTTCTGCCTCCGAGGGCATGCTTCTCCCGCTTCCTGGATCGCTAACGCTTGAGTCCGTTGTGGACGTTCACGATGTTTTCGTTCTCCGCGATGGTGAGCTTCGCCGCCATCCCCTTGGTCACAGTGGTCTGGTTGTCGACGACCTCGCCGATCGCGACGAAGGCACCCTCGATCTTCGTCACCGGGTCACCGAGATTCTCTTTGATCTCCGTTCCCATTTCGTCGTCACCGGCGGCTTCGAAGACCAGATCCCGCCGGTCCGTGCCGAGTGCGCTGATCTTCCGCATCTTGGCCCCGATGTCCTGATACGCCTCGGAAAGGATCTGCATGGCCCTGGGATCCGCCCGGAAATCGTTCATCGTCTGCTCCTCATCCCGCGCTGCTGCCGGTGGCGGAAGTCCCGTCACCGAGTCCGGCGGTGTAGTCGCGTTGCATATTCGAGCTCAGCCGGGTACTGCCGGGCCCGCGAGTCCGGCTCTTACGTCTGCCGAGCACACCCGGCGCGACCGTCGGATCGGTGCCCCAGGTTTCCTCGTCCTCGGCGAGCCAGGTCGTCCGGTCGCGTTCGCCCTTCCCCTGTCCGGCGCCACCGGCACCACCGGCGCCGCCGGCCGATGGCGGATAGAACGGCACCCCGTTCCCGCTGCCGGCCGCGCCTTTCGGGCCGCCGAGCGGCGGGCCGGCGGTGGACGTCGTCGCTGGTTTCCCACCCGACGGCGGGGCGACCGACGACGTCAGATCCGACGACACCCCGATCCGGCTCCCGCCGAGAGCACCCGGTCCACTGTGGAAGTTCGACTGCGGGTCGAATTTCGACATGGTGATGGGCAGCGTGTCGGGCGGGCGCAATGGCGGAAGTGGCGGCGGGGTACGCCGCAACGACTTGAGATACCGTTCCATGGCCGATTCCCCGGCATGGCCGGAAACCGTGGTGCCCGGCGGCGGATAGGCCTTGCGCAGCCGGTCTTTCTGTTCGAGGTTTCCGGTGTTCCTCGGTCCGATGATCTCGCCGTTCCCATTCACCCTGGAGCCCGGCGGGACGATGATCGGCCTGCCGTCGGCCCCCAGCACGGGTTTCCCGTCGGGACCGATGACGACGCCGTCCCGGCCGACATACGAGCCGGTGGGCACCTTCAAAAACGTGTTCGGCCCCCCGGGTGGCGGCGGGAACTGCCCGCCTTTCCAGCCGTCACCACCGATACTGGTGAACGGCGGCGGCGGTGGTGGCGGCGGCCCCGAGGACGTGGAGGTGGTGCCCGGACCGTTGTCCCCGGTCGAGCCGTCTCCTCCGCCGGGACCGGAGCCGTCGCCTCCAGGGCCGGCGCCGGGGTCATCGGCGCCGCCGCCGGAAAGGTCGAGACGAACCGGAGTCCGGATCGTCGGCAGGTACGGGAGGGACTGCCGGTAGGTCAGGTCGAGCAACCAGGCCACCGCCGACCCGTTGGCGTCCGCGACCTTCAGGTGTTCCTGCCAGACCTTTTTCGCCGCTTGTTCCAGCTTCTCGCGCGGGGCGACGTTTCCTTCGTCCAGCACTCCACCGAGGTAGGTGCTTTTCGGCCAGCCGTCCGTCTCCCGGTCGTACTTGGGGGGAGGATGACTCGCGAAATCCGCGACCAGTTCGGGAGCCTGCCAGATCGCGCGCACCACGCCACTCGGGGTGGACAGCTCCGATCCCGTCGCGGTGACCGAGAAACCCAGGCTGGTGTCATACGTGAAGCTTTCGCCACCCCGCCATTTCGCGCGTCCCTCGTCGAGCATTTCCCCTGCCCGCTTCAGCAAGCCGCCCGCCAGCTCGAGCATCTTCCATGACGTGAGGTCCTTGGTCATCTGGGCGACCAGGTCATGGCATTTGTGCGCGAGCTCGTCCAGTACGTTCCAGAACGCCCCCGCGCCGGTGCCCTGGAAGGCGTCGCCGCGGTGGCCGGTCTTGTCCCGCCAGGTTTCCAGCGGGGTGGCCTGCTCGGTCAGCCAGGCCGCCACCCCGCCCAAGGTGGTCGACGCCAGTTCGAAGGTGGAGTACTTGGCGACGTCGTTCAGATCCTCACGCAGGGAGTCGACGACCTTGTCCCCGTTGGCGAAGAACGGCGCCGCCGCACTCTCCACTTCCTTGCTCGCGTCGGCGACGGCGTACCAGGACGTGAAGAACGTCATGCCTTCCGCGTGGATCATATTCGACGGCACCTTGTTGCTGGGACCGCGAAGATGGGTGTAGACGCGCCACGTCAGCCATGGCACGCCGACGACGGTCGCACGCTGTGGCACCACGGGAAAGGTGGGGTCGACGGTGAAGATGTTGAGAGCCTCTTCCCACACCCAGGTCTTCGGGTCCGGCCCGCCCAGCGCCACGGAGGATCAGTCCCTTCCCCTGCCGAAGGCGTCCGAAGGCGCCTCTTTCCACAGGTCCGAGAACATCTTGTCGACGTCGGTGCTGCCCGTCATGGCCGCGCGGAGGTCCTCACGCTGGTCCATCAACGGACCGAAGACCTCGACCACGGTGTCCGTCATGTCCTGCCTGGCCCGTTCGAGGACGTCCAGCAACGTCCTGGCCAGCTGCTCCGGCGGCATGGAACGGTACTTCGTGGTGTTGAACTTGATACCCACCACGGAGTTCTGCGCGTCCATGGTCACCGTGACCATGCGATCCGCCGAAGTCGCGGAAGACGTCCGTGAAGCGAGATCGGCCTTCGCCGACTCGATCCGGTCACGCTGATCCTTCAGCATGACCATGGTTTGGTGAAGGTGCTCCTCCAGCCAGTCGGCCATCGTTTCCTCCCTGTCCATAGTTGCGTTGACCGCCGGCAGGCCGGCCGCGACGCCTGCGGCCGCCCAGTACCGAAGGCGGGAGTTTCGGGTCGGTACCCCAGGTCTCCTCGTCCTCGGTCAGCCAAGTGGTCCGGTCGCGTTCGCCCTTGTTCTGGTCTCCGCCCGCGCCGGCGCCGCCACCACCCGCGGTCGGCGGGTAGAAGGGGACACCGCCCATCCCGTTCTGCTGATTCCCGTTCCCCTGCTGGTTTTTGATCAGCGAGGGACCGCCCTCGGTCGTCACCGGTTTCCCCGGCGGCACGGGCGGCTCGTGCCCGCTCGTC
Organism: Amycolatopsis sp. NPDC051071; assembly: GCF_040682875.1. NCBI lineage: Bacteria > Bacillati > Actinomycetota > Actinomycetes > Pseudonocardiales > Pseudonocardiaceae > Amycolatopsis > Amycolatopsis sp. NPDC051071. The sequence goes on from NZ_JBFBBY010000023.1 coordinate 47,251, forward strand.
GAACCGAGCGGCCCTGGTGCGCCGATCGACCCCGGCGACTTCACACTCGAAGGTCCATTGTGGAGACTCGGCGGGCTACCGGACGAGAGCGACAACGACGGCGCATGCGATCCGGTGAGCAAGGTCGGCACCGACGGGGCGTTGTCGCCACGCAAGGACTTCAGGTACTTGTCCAGCTCCGTCTGCTGCGACGGGTCCTTCTTGACCGGCTCCGGCCGGGCCATGCGGTCCTTCTCGGCGAGCTTGTCGCCCGTCGGCCCGATGATGTTCCCGTCGGGACCCACCCTCGACCCGGGTGGCACGACGATCTGCCGCCCGAGCGGGTCGAGCAAGGGCTTCTTGTCGGGTCCGAGCACCACGCCGTCCGGACCGATGGTCGAACCGGACGGCACCTTCAGCGGATCGTCCGGTTTCGGCGGGGCGGGGGGCGGTTTGCCCCCGTTCTTCGGCGGAACCGGCGGCGGGGTCGGCGGAGGCGGCCCACCGGGAGGACCCTTCTTGTCCTTGTCGTTCTTGTCGTTCTTGTCGTTCTTCGTGGGATCCGGGACCTTCGGCGGCCCTTTCCCGGAACCGGGCGGCGGTTTGGGCGGGCCCGTCGGCGGAGGCGGAGGCGGAGGCGGGGGTGGCGGGCCAGGCGGCGGAGGCCCCTGCGAGCCCGGAGGAGGCGTCGGTGCCTTGTGGAGATTGAGGCGATGCGGCTCCCGGATCGTCGGCAGGAGCAGCCTGGCGGCGTTGTAGCTCGTCGGGAGCGTCTCGAGGACGGCTTTGGCCGCGACATCGAGAGTGGCTTCGAGATGATCCGTCCACAGGTCCCGCGCGGCGGTCATGAGCCCTTCCCAGAACTCGGCACTTCTGGCATCCGCGTTCATTTTCGCGCTTTTCGGGAAGTGCTCGGCCCCACTCCAATTCGACGTGGTACTCGCGTTGGCCTGCAGATCCTCCTTGAACCCCGGGCAATTCCAGATCGCGTTCATCGCGCCACCCGGCCAGCAGATCTCGGAACTCGGCGCCGTCACCTTGCCGAAAAGCGCCGTCTCATACCCCGGATTCGCACCGTTCTTCCAATTGTCGAAACCCTGCTGAAGCTTGTTGAAGGCCCACCGCAGGCCGTTCTCGGCTTCGTTGATGCCCGTGGTCGCGGGATCGTCCAAGGAGCGGGCACTGTTCAGTCCGCCGGACCGCGTTCCCAGCTGCGCCACCAGATCATTGCTCCGGAAAATGAGGTCGTCCAGATAGTCCCGGAACGCACCGGCACCGGAACCCTGGAAGTCGTCACCCTTCTTCCCGGTCTTGTCCCGCCAGGGCTTCAGATCGGCGGCCACCGCGGCGAGCTGGGTCTTGGTCCCGTTCAGCGCGTCGTAAGCCCTCCCGAACGTCCACGGCTGCCCCAGCGGGTTGTAGTTGGGGTCGTCTCGCAGGGAAGCGAGGGTTTCGTTGATGTTGCCGTAGAACGTGGCGTTCAAGGGGTCGATCGCCGCATAGTTGACGCTGGCGACCGCCCAGTACTTCATCCAGTTGGTCTCACTGCACGCGGTGAAATCCCAGCCGTGAGGATCCTTCCAACCTTGCAGCGCGGACCACACGTCCCATTTGAGCCACGGGACACCGAGGATGGTTTCCCGGCTGGGAACCTTTTTGGAACTTGCCGCGTCCCTCGTACTGTCGAAGTAGTTGAGGACTTCTTCCCAGGGCGTCAGCGAACTGTTCTTGCCGATTTGTCCTTGGATCGGGGAGGCCATCGCGCTCAGTTTCCCGTAGTGCTGTTACCGGGAGGAGGCGGTGAAGGAGCGGGATTGGCTCCGAGGATCTCGCCGACCTGACTCATGTTGAGTTCGGTGGACAGCTTGATGTTCTCGTCCTCGCCACTGTTCGCGATCCGCACCACCTCGGTGATGTTGGCGTTCAGCTGGACGAGCCGCTTCTGGATCAGGTCGACCTGCGTCCACAAGGAGGGCGCCGTACCGGTGCCCTTCCCCTCGTACTTCTCCATCAGCAGCTTGGCCGGTTCCCAGATCTCCGCGCCCGCGAGCAGCCGCCGTTTCCCGGTGGGGTTGTTCGCCGCCAGTGCCAGCTCCTGGACGTCCTTGTTCGCTTCCAGGTCGGTGACCATCTTCTGCAGGACGTTGGACTGGAAGTCCTGCAGAAAACTGACCGTGATCTTGATGTCGCCGCTGTCCGCCACGCCCCTGCTCCCTTTCCTTCGAGCGAACCTGGATCAGATCTGGAACTTCGCCCCGATGTTCGTGTCGGTGCGCTGGTAGTTCTCGAAGGACAGGGACAGTGTCTGGTGCCCCTTGGCGAACCGGCCCTCCATGGCCTGTGTGGTGGCATGCCACCGGCGCTGCAGATCCGTGTAGGCCGTGGCGCCCTGACCGACCCAGGAGTCGGTCATCGGCTTGATGGACTGCTCCAGGTCGACCAGCGCGGTGTCGATCTGCTTGCTCAGCGCGACCATCCGCTCGGCAAGATGCGGAACGTTGCCGCTGACCGCGAAACCGTCGTAGGGAGTAGTCATGATCGTTTCCTTTCCCAATCGCCGAAGGGGTTGTTCAGGACAGCGCGTGGAAGATGCGGTTGCCCTCGTTGCCACCGAACGCCGTCAGCGCGCTCAGGTTGACGTTTTCCTCGTTGACGTTCATGGTCTGGTCGCTTTCGTTGACCAGTTCCTTGATCTCCGTGAGCATCTTGAGCACCTGGACGTAGTCCGCCTCCCACAGCTCCAGCTGGTTGAGGAAGGTCTGCGAGGCGGCGCCCTGCCAGCCGGCCCGCAGGTCGCTCCGGACCCCGGTCACTCCCGAGTGGATGGCCTTGCACGCCGTTTCACACTCTTCGATGGCCGCGAGGCCACCCTTCATCCCACTGTCGGACTTCTGGAAATTCGTGCTCATCGGTCGCTCGTCCTTCCTCGCGGTGTCGCGGACTTCACATCCGCCATGACGGTCCACAGCAAGGACACCAAGTCCCGGCCCCGCGGACCATGCGGAACGACCGGCAGAAGTCGCCCGCGGCCGATTCCTCCGGTCAGGGACCGCAAGTCCCGGCCGCGGGCAGCACCGATCCCCCGTCACGCAGCGTCGCCGGATCCAGTGCGGCCCCGGTCGGCAGCAGGTTCAGCAGAGGCGTGGGCAACCCGTTCGAGACGGCGGGCTCGAAGCCGAGTGCCTTCGCTCCCTCCGGGGGAATCGGGTACTTCACTCCCGTGTCGGTCACCAGGAAGAGGGCGTCACCGGCCCGTCCCGACGCGGCCGAAACGCGGACCAGTGCGCCTCCGCCGGGCCGCACCGCGATCCGGTCGACCCGGGAACAAGGCGCCGTGACCCCCGGCCTGCTCGCCGGTACCTGTCCTGCCTGGGTGAACCGGTCGGTCACCGCCACCTGGGTACGCGGCGCGTCGCCGTCCGGGGTGACGAGCGCGCAAAGCCCCTGTCCACTGTGGAGTGTCAGCGCCTTTGGCGGGCTCATCGGCGGCGGCTGCTCGACCGAGGCCAGGTGCTCGCTGACCACTCGTCCCGGCAACTGGGCCACCGCGACTTCGCCGCCGCCGTACGCCGCCCGGCGGACCTCGGGGTCGGCGGCCAGCAATCGGGCGTCCAATTCGGACAACGGGGTCAACCCGGCCTTCGTGAGCACGTAACGCTGCGTGGGTTCGCCCGCGACGGTATACAGCCTGCCGATCTTGGCTTCCGTCCCGCCGAGGGCCGGTCCGGCCTCGCCGAGGTCGTCGATCCCCGGCGGCCCGAAGTCGGGTCCGGCGGGCAGCGCGTCCAGCAACGCCGTCGGCACCTTGGCGGGCTGGAGCACGCCGTCCACCGCGTCGAGCGCACCCCGATCGGCCGCCACCCGATGCCGCTTCCCCTTCCACAGCAGGAAGGTCACTCCGTCCGGGGTGACGGCGACGACCGCGGCGTCGTCATCGAGCGGGTTCGCGGACGTACCGCCGACACGCAGGGCGGTCGGCCCGGCCTGATCACGATCGACGGCGGTGCACACCTCCCACGGATCGTCGGCGAGGACGGGGAGCGCGTCCGGCGCGCCGATGATCCCCAGCGGTTCGCCGCGCGGAACCTCTTTTAGCGAGTCCTCGGAGACGTGCTTCACCACGAGCTGGTTCCCGGCGACCAGTTTGGCCGAAGCGAAGTTCAGCACCGGCAACAGTTTTCCGCCCGCGTAGAGGAACCGCGCTCCCGAGGCGTCGGCGATGACCAGCGCGCCGTCCACCCGCCACGACTTGTTCCCGCCAGGGGACACGAGCCCGAAAACCAGCAGGCCGACGCAGGCGAGAACGGCGACCAGCATGCCGATGACGCTGCCGCGGTAGGTCCGCTGCAAGGGGCTTTCGGCCGCGTCGGGATCCACCCGCAACATCGCGGAGGTCAACCGGCCCAGCATGAACTTGTGCGCTTGTACTTGATCGGTTTTGGAGTTCATCCCTCAGCCCCCGAGCCCGCGTACGAACGCGAACACGCCGAGCAGCCACAACGCCAGCGGCAGCAACGACACCGCGGCGAAGGTCTCCGCGAGATCCGCGAGCCTGCCCCACTGCGGCAGCAGCCGCCGTCCGGGTACGGTCCAGCGCGCCACCAGCACCACCGCGGCCAGCACGAACATCCCCGCCACCATCGGCACCGGATTCGACGTGTCCTCTTGCGAGGCCAGCAGCAGCCGCAGCACGCCGTACACCCCGGGCACAATCACCGAGAGCCGCTGCCACACACTGCCCAGCGCGCGGCCGTGCACCAGTAGCAGCGTGCTGAGCACGGCGGCGAACGTGACGGCCTGCCATGACCGGTCACGGACGACGAACTCGAGCGCGACAAGACAGGCCATGCCGATCGCGGCGAACAACGCGGTCACGAAGGCGTCCGCGACCCGGCCTTTGCCGACGACCTCGCCGCCGGGATGCGGATCGAGTTCCTCCTGCAGTTCCCGCGCGCTGGTGGGCAGGCCGGGGAGCCGCAGCCCGGACAACCGGAAGGCGATCCTCGGGACGAAAGCGCCGAGCAGCACGGCGATCACCGCGATGATCGTCGCCGACGCCGGTGCGGAATCCGCGCCGAGCATCATCACCAGTCCCCCGGCGGCGCACAGCAGCCCGAACGTGGCGACCGAGATGAACACCGGCGCGAAATCCGCCACCGCGGCCATCCCGAGCGCTGCCGCACCGGCACCGGCGACGCAGGCGGCCAGCAGCCGTGCGCCGGTCAGCACCGGGCCGTCGGGTCCATGCGGGATGAGTGACCCGGCCAGTCCGATGAACGGGACCGCGGCCAGCGCCAGTGCCAGCGCGGCGGGACTGTCGCCCAGCGCGCGGGCGGCGGTGGCGGAGCACACCAGCAAGAAGAAAGCCGCGACCCCGGCGGCCACCAGCGTCGGCCAGCCGTCGGATGCGGACACCAGCAGCCAGAACCCGAACAGCACGACGGCCAGCACACAGCCGAGCATCGTCCAGCGAGTCGCCCGCGGGCTCCAGGAGTCCGGCCGGGCACGGGCCTCGGTGGACAGTCCGTCGATGATGTCGTCGAAGTGAACAGCCGGCAACTGTTCACGACGCGGCCGCAGATGCAGGGTCTCGCCGTCACGCAGGTCGAGTACGTCGACCGTGGAGTCCTGGTCCAGCGGGGGATCACCGAGCCGCTGGAGTACCCAGCCGTCGTGGTCCACCCCCTCTTCCGCCAGGTCCTGACCCGCGTGGCCGAGGATCGTCGGCATCAGGTCGATCAACGGGATGTCCACCGGGACGGCCAGCTCGAAACTGGTCGCTGGAGCACGGACACGGAGTTTGCACAGTCCTGAAGTGGTCGCCATGGCACACGCCTTCGCTTCGGCGACCAGCGCGCGGATCCGGAAGTGAACCGTCGCGTGGTCGGATTTCGTCACCTCTTGTGGAGCTGCCACCACAGCGCGTCCGAGAGGGAAGGAATCCGGTCTTGAGTGTAATCACATTCCGCAAGGGGCCGCGACGGCCAGGACCGGAAATGCCCGAGGGCGAGCTGAGTATCCAGGAACCACCCACGCTGCCCGAAGTCCAGCGCAGTGCCGGCGCGGTCATGATGTATCTGCCGATGGCGCTGTCGTCGACGGCGACGGTGCTGCTGTTCGTCCGTCCCGGTGAAAACGGCGCGTTCAGCTACCTCGCCGCCGGGCTGATGACGGTGTCGTCGATGGCCATGCTGGTCGGCCAGCTCGGCCGCAGCGCGGGCGAACGCAAACAGAAACTCAACGACGCCAGGCGCGACTACCTCCGCTACCTGGCGCAGTCCCGGCGCAAAGTCCGGGAAGTCGTGACGCGCCAACGGGAAGCACTGGCTTGGCGACACCCCGATCCGACGTCGCTGTGGTCACTGCCCGGCACGTCACGGATGTGGGAACGGGACGCGCAGGACGACGACTTCGGGGAGATCCGCGTCGCACGGGGCCCGCAGCGGCTCGCGTGGCGGCTGAACCCGTTGTCCACCAAGCCCGTCGACGACCTGGAGCCGCTTTCGGCGCACGCGCTCCGCCGGTTCATCCACGCCTACGGCACCGTGACGGATCAACCGGTCGCGGTATTCCTGCCGTCGTTCGCCCGGATCCTGGTACAGGCCGCCGGTGACGAAGGCGACCGGATCCGGGCGCTCGCCCGGTCGATGATGGCGCATCTCGCGGTCTTCCATTCTCCCGAGGAGCTGCGCATCGTCATCCTCGCCGCGCCGGAACGACGGGCCGGCTGGGAATGGGCGAAATGGCTGCCGCACAACCTCCATCCCAGTGAAACCGACGGCGCCGGGGAAGCCCGGCTGGTGGTGGAGTCCATCGCCGAGCTGGAGAACGCGATGGGTGACGAATTCGCCACCAGGCCCGGTTTCGACCCGGACGCACTGCCCGACAGCCACGAACCCTGCGTGATGCTGTTCGTGGACGGGGTCACCGTGCCCCCCACGTCCCGGCTCGCCGGTGACGGCTACCGCAACACCACGGTCGTCGACCTGTCCTCCGCATTGTCCACACAGGACGATCAACTGACCTTGCGGCTCCGAATCGAAGACCGGATGCTGAAGCTGATCACCGTCGATCAGCACAACAAGGAGGTCGCGGGCGACCTCGGCCGTCCGGACGGGATCGGCCTCAACACCGCGGCCGCGCTGGCGATGCGGCTGGCACCCTACCGGGTCGGCGCGCGGCGGAAGTCGGCCGAACCGATGGCCGCCAACTTCGACCTGACGGCCATGCTGGGCATCACCGACATCCAGACCTACGACGTCGCGGCAGGCTGGGCGGCGAAACGGCCCGGCGGCAGGCTCCGGGTACCGCTCGGGGTCGGCCCCGGCGGCCAGTCCGTCGATCTGGACATCAAGGAATCCGCCCAGTCGGGGATGGGCCCGCACGGGATGCTGATCGGCGCGACCGGTTCCGGGAAGTCGGAGCTGCTGCGCACCCTGGTGCTGGCGCTCGCACTCACGCATTCGTCGGAAGTCCTGAACTTCGTACTGGTGGACTTCAAGGGTGGTGCGACTTTCCTCGGCCTTGACGGGCTGCCGCACACCTCGGCGGTGATCACGAACCTCGCCGACGAGGCCGCGCTCGTCGGCCGGATGCGGGAAGCACTCAACGGGGAACTGATGCGGCGCCAGGAACTCCTGCGCAAGGCGGGTAACTACAGTTCCGCGCTGGACTACGAACGGGCGCGGGCGAACGGGACCCCGCTCGCTCCGCTGCCCACCCTTTTCCTGGTGGTGGACGAATTCAGCGAGCTGCTTTCGGCACACCGCGACTTCATGGACCTGTTCATCATGATCGGCAGGCTCGGCCGGTCGCTGGGCGTCCACCTGCTGCTCGCTTCGCAACGGCTCGACGAAAGCCGGATCCACCAGCTGGAATCACATCTGTCGTACCGGATCGGCCTGCGCACCTTCTCGGCGATGGAAAGCCGTGGTGTGCTCGGCGTGCCGGACGCCTACCAGCTGCCGTCGGATCCGGGGAACGGCTTCCTCAAAAGCGGCACCGCGGCACTGGACCGGTTCAAGGCGGCCTACGTCTCCGGTCCGCACCGGGTGGTGCGCCGCAACGTCGAGCAAGCCGTGGTGGCGCAACAAATCGTGCCGTTCACGTCGAAGTTCGCGGCCCGCGCCGAACCGGTGCCCGAACCCGAACCGGCCGAACCCGAACCCGAAGGTTCGGTGCCGAGCCTGCTGGAACTGGCCGTCGACCGGCTCCGCGACGCCGGTCCACCCGCCCACCAGGTCTGGCTGCCGCCACTGGACGAGCCCAGCTCCCTCGACGAACTGCTGCCGCCACTGGTCGAAACCCCCGAATACGGGCTCACCGCGCCGGAATGGCACGGACGCGGCGGGCTGACCGTCCCGGTCGGCCTGATCGACCGGCCGTTCGACCAAACCAGGGATCCGCTGCTCGTCGACCTGGCAGGCAGCGAAGGGCATGTCGCGGTCGTCGGCGGGCCGCAGAGCGGCAAGAGCACAGCCCTGCGCACCCTCATCACCGCGCTGGCGCTGACCCACACCCCTGCCGAGGTCCAGTTCTACTGCCTCGACTTCGGCGGCGGAACCCTGACCAGCCTCCGGAAACTCCCGCATGTCGGGGGTGTGACCGGACGGCTGGACGTCGAACGCATCCATCGCACCATCGGCGAGGTGACCGCACTGCTGACCCGGCGTGAGCGGTTCTTCACCGACAACGACATCGATTCGATGGCCACCTACCGGCGCAAACGGGCGGCGGGGGACTTCGCCGACCAACGGCACGGCGACGTCTTCCTCGTGGTGGACGGCTGGTCCACGATCCGGCAGGATTTCATGGACCTGCTGCCGACGTTCATCGAACTGGCCTCCCGCGGCCTCAACTACGGCATCCACCTGATGCTGGCGTCGAGCCGGTGGAGCGAGATCATCAGCGCCGTCCGCGACCTCGTCGGCACGCAACTCGAACTCCGGCTCGGCGATCCGGTCGATTCGGTGATCAACATGCGTGCGGCGGCGACCGTGCCGAAACTCCCCGGCCGCGGCCTCACCGACAAGGAGCTGCACTTCCTCACCGCGCTGCCGTCCATCGACGGGGTGGACCGTGACGTCGTCGAGCATGTCGAAGCACTGGTGGAGCGGATCACCTCGGCGTGGCACGGCCCGCCCGCTCCCCCGGTCCGGATGCTGCCGCCGGTACTGGACCGGGCCGAGCTGCCGCCGCCGGACGCGGACATGCGGCTGGCACTGGGCCTCGACGACCAGCGCCTCGAACCGTTGTGGCACGACTTCGAGGACAACCCGCACCTGATGGTCGTCGGCGACGTCGAATCCGGGAAGACGAACCTGCTGCGGCTGGTCATCGACGGCATCACGAAGCGGTACACCCCGCAGGAGGCCCGGATCATCACGGTCGACTACCGCCGTGGCCTGTACGACGCCGTCCCGCAGGAATACCAGCTGGGCTACGCGGTGTCCGGGGACTCGGTGCACGACATGATCGACGGTGTCGCGCGGGCGGTACAGACCCGGATCCCCGGCCCCGACATCACGCCGGCGCGTCTGCGGCTACGCGACTGGTGGACCGGCCCGCAGGTGTTCGTGGTGATCGACGACTACGACATGGTGGCGTCGTCGTCGAACGCCCTCTTCCAGCAGCTGTTCGACCCGCTGGCCCAAGGCAACGCGCTGGGCCTGCACCTGGTCGTCGCCCGCGGTGCCAACGGAATCGGGCGCGGCGCGAACGATCCGCTGCTGCGGCGGCTCGTCGAGGTCAACACCCCGATGATGCTGCTGTCCTGCCCGCTGTCGGAAGGCATCGTATTCGGCGAGGTGCGGCCGCGCGTCCTCATCCCCGGACGCGCGCAATACGCCACGCGGCGCGGAACAACCGTGGTGCAGACGGCTCTCTCGGCCCACGAAGCGGAGCTCGTCGCGAAGTGACCCGCCGCGTTTAGTCCTCTAGTTGCGTACGCGCCCGGGCGGGTGTCCTGGCGCGTACGCAACCGGGCGGATGTCCTGAAGGGACCCCTTGAGACGTTCACCGTCCCAAAGGGTCCCTTTGGGACACCGGCAGGCCCCTACCCGACCGCCCGTGACAGGGACTGCCGTACCGGACCGTGTGCATTCCGGCTCATCCAACGCGCCAAAACCCACACGGTCACCGACCGCCCACGACCCACCCCACCTGCAACTGCTTCACGAAGTGACCCGCCGCGTTTAGTCCTCTAGTTGCGGTCACGCCCGGGCTGGTGTCCTGGCGCGTACGCGCCCGGGCGGATGTCCTGAAGGGACCCCTTGAGACGTTCACCGTCCCAAAGGGTCCCTTCGTGACACCGGGCGCGGCCCTTACCCGACCGCCCGTGACAGGGACTGCCGTACCGGACCGTGTGGATTCCGGCTCATCCAACGCGCCAAAACCCACACGGTCACCGACCGCCCACGACCCACCCCACCTGCAACTGCTCGCCGCGAAGCGACCCGCCGCGTTCAGTCCTCTAGGCCACTCACGACCCACCACGCCACCGCCGCCGGCGCCCTCGCGGCACCACCACCGCGGCCGCGCCCAGCAGCGCGACCGCCACCAGAACCCCCGCCACCACCGCCCAGGCGCCCTGCCGAGCCGGTCCGAGGTCCGGCGCGGGCGTCAGCACGACCGGCTCGCGGCGCACCGCGGCGGCACCGTTCGCCGTCGCGACCGACGTCATGGCGGCGAGCGGGTCGAGTACGGAGACGCCTGCCTGCGGGTACGCGGTGTCCCGCAACCGGCGGGCGAGGTCGGCCGCCGTCGTCTCGGGACGGTACGACCGGATCAATGCCGCCGCGGCGGCCACGTGCGCGGCGGCGAACGCGGGGCCGGCGCCGACGGCGGCGCCACCGCCGGGTCCCATGCCCACCACCAGGTTTCCCGGTGCGGCAAGGGATCCGGCGACGGGAGCGGACGCCTTCCCGTCCGGTCCGATGGCGGTCACCGCGAGCACGCCGGGGAACGCCGCCGGGTAGTACGGGCCCGGCGGGACGTCGCGTGCCGTGGTCACGTCCCGGCCCGCCGCCGCCACGATCAGGGCGCCCGCCGCGATCGCCCGGTCGACGGCCTGCCGCAGCACGGGATCCGCTTCGGTGACGGCCGCCGCGACGCAGATGATCCGCGCACCGGCCGTGATCGCGCCGTCGAGCCCGCCCGCGATACTCGCCGCGGTCGCCGCACCGGATTTCTCCGTGCCGCGCACCGCGAGCACTCGCGCATCGGGCGCGAGCCCGGAAACCTTGGCGCCTTCGGCACGGGAAGCGGCGATCAAGCTCGCGACGACCGTGCCGTGCCCGACGCAGTCGGATCCACCTTCTCCGACGGGCCGGCTCGGCAGGACGGCACCATCGACGCCGGTGTCCACCACCGCGACGGTCACGCCTTCACCGGTCGCCAGTGCCCAGAGGCGGTCCGCACCGAGATACGGCAGCTGCCATGGCACCGAGGGGACCTTCTTACCCGACGGGGCGGTGCACGCCTGCCCGGGCTTCAGCGCCTGCGGGATCTGCGGGAGTTCGGTGTCCTGCGCGGAAGCGAGACCACCGTTCGCGAGAAGGGTGAGTGTCGCGCACGCGACCGCCAGCTGTCGCCTCATTGTCCCAGTCCAGCATTCACCGGCGGGCGCGACCATGAAGAAGCACCGGCAGTTTCGCCGGACCGGTGAACCCGATCGGACCCCGGCCACGTTGTCCAGGGTGGAGCCAGAGGGCAGGCTCCGCCCGCAGAACGACGAGGGGAGCGCTCGTGTCACGGCACGTGCTCACGGTGGACCGCGATCAGGGGTATCGCACCATTTCGGCCGCGTTGCAGGACGCGCGCAACGGCACGGTGATCTCCGTGCTGCCGGGTCGCTACGACGAATCGCTGACGGTGACCAAGGTGGTCACCATCGCGGCCAGCGACGCACGCGGAACCGTGGAGATCGTGGCACGACAGGGCAGTGCGGTCCAGCTCGCCGCCGAGGCCGTCAAACTCACCGGCCTGGTGCTGCGGGGGCAGCACGAGGACCTGCCCGCGGTCGACATCGCCCGCGGCCAGGCCGCGGTGGAGGACTGCGAGATCATCGGCGCCGCCTGGACCGCGGTACTGGCCCGCAACTCGGGTTCGCTGGCGATGCGGGGCTGCCGGGTGACCAACCCCGGCGGCGCGGGGATCGTGGTCACCTCGCCCGCACCCAGCACGATCGAGGACTGCGTCATCGAGCACGTCCAGACCTCCGCCGTGGTCATCGCCGAACGCGGCAACCCGATGGTGCGGGACTGCACACTGCGGCACGCCAAGGGAAACGGCGTCTGCGCCAACGGGCAAGCACAGGGCACCATCCAGCACTGCGACATCTCTTCGACCGACCGGCCCGGGATCGCGCTCGAAGAGGACAGTGCGACGAAGGTCATCGACACCACCGTGCGTGACACCGCGAGCGGCGTCTTCATCAGCACGCATTCCTCCCCCGTGCTCGAAGAATGCCGGACCACCAACACCACCGGCGACGGGATCACCGTGACCGACGGCGCCGACCCGGTGCTGCGCCGTTGCCGTACGGCCAAAACGGGTGGTGCCGGCGTCCGCGTCACCGGACGGTCCCGTGGCACCTTCGAGGACTGTGAGGTCTCCGACGCGACCGGCACGGGTATCCACGTCGACGAGGCGAGCGGCCCGGCTTTCAACCGGACGACCATTCGCGGCGGCGCGGCGGAAGGGCTGGTGGTGACCGGCGGCGCGACGGCCGAATTCGACCGGCTGGAGATCCGGGACGTCGCCGGCAACGGGATCCTGGTGCGGGAGGCGGCCAACCCGCTGCTGCGCCGGGCGACGCTCAATGGCTGCCGGGGCAACGGAATCGAGGTCACCGGCAACGGCCGTGGCCGGGTTGAAGACTGCGAAGTACGGGACGCCGGAAAAGCCGGGCTCAACGTCTCCGAAGGCGGAAGTCCTTACGTCAGCACGCTTCGGGTGTTTCAACCGGGACAATCCGGTGTCCTGATCGGACCCGGCGGCGTCGGTTCCTTGCGCGACTGCGAAATCGGCGAAGCCGGGGAAGACGGCGTGCTCGTGCAAGACGGCGGAGAGCTGATGCTCTCCCGGTCCACGGTCCGGCGTTCCCGCGGCCACGGCGTCCTCGTGGAGGCCGGCGCGCGGGCGAAACTGACCGCCGACGACCTGAGCGGCAATCGCCGTGACGGCGTGCGGATCGAATCGGCCGAGGCGGTGAGTCTGGTGGACTGCACCGCGGCCGACAACACCGGAGGCGGTCTCCGTACCACCGTGCCCAACGCCCGGCTGTCGGTGGAGAACCTGACCAGCAGGGCCAACGGCGCCCCGGACATCGACGGCACCACGGCGACCACCGCCGAGGCCGCGGAGTCCGCCGAACCGGGCGAAGTACCCCAGGAGGCCGGAGACGGCGGCGGGCCGCTGGCCAAACTGGAGGAGCTGGTCGGCCTCAGCGGCGTCAAACACCAGGTGAAGACCCTGGTGAATCTGAACAAGATGGCCCGCAGGCGCGAACAGGCGGGGATGATCGCACCGCCGACCAGCAGACATTTGATCTTCGCCGGCCCGCCCGGTACCGGCAAGACGACCGTCGCCCGGCTCTACGGCAGCATCCTCGCCGAGCTGGGCGTGCTGCGCGAAGGTCATCTGGTCGAGGTGGCCAGGGCCGATCTGGTCGCCCAGATCGTCGGCGGCACCGCGATCAAGACCACCGAGACCTTCAAGAAGGCACTCGGCGGCGTCCTGTTCATCGACGAGGCCTACACGTTGAGCGCGCAGAGCAAGGGCAGCGGGCCGGACTTCGGCCGCGAAGCGATCGACACCTTGGTCAAGCTGATGGAAGACCATCGTGACGAGCTTGTGGTGGTCGCCGCGGGCTACTCGCGGGAGATGTCCTCGTTCCTGCAGTCCAATCCCGGGCTCGCGTCGCGGTTCACCCGGACCATCGAGTTCGAGAACTACGCCACCGACGAGCTGGTGACGATCGTCGAGCGGATGTGCGCCGCGCACCAGTACCAGGTGCCGGAGGACACCCGGAACACCCTCACCGTCCACTTCGGACAAATGGAACGCGGCGACGACTTCGGCAACGGGCGCACCGCACGCAAGGTGTTCGAGGAGATGGTGGACCGGCAGGCGTTCCGGCTCGCGAACGAACCGGACGCCGACGACCAGAGCCTTTCGCTCCTGCTCCCCGCCGACGTTCCCGGTGACGCGGCCGCGAGCGCGCGCGATGGCGACGAGGACGCGCGGACGGCGTTGCGGACGAAACTCGACTCGATGATCGGCCTCGCCGGGGTGAAGGACGCGATCAACGACCTGGTGAACCTGATCGCCACCGCCAACCAACGGCGGCAGGCCGGGCTGCCGGTCCCCGCGATCAGCAACCATCTGGTCTTCGCCGGCGCGCCCGGTACCGGTAAGACCACGGTGGCGAGGCTCTACGGCGAACTGCTCGCCGCGTTGGGCGTGCTGCGCAAGGGTCATCTGGTCGAAGTCGCGCGTGCCGACCTGGTCGGCCGCTACGTCGGGCACACCGCCCACCTGACCAGGGAAGCGTTCGAATCCGCCCGTGGCGGCGTGCTGTTCATCGACGAGGCGTACGCGCTCACTCCCGAGGGGGCGACGGGTGGCGACTTCGGCCAGGAAGCTGTCGACACCCTGGTGAAGCTGATGGAAGACCACCGCGACGACACCGTGGTGATCGTCGCCGGCTACTCCGCGGCGATGCGGTCGTTCCTCGCCTCCAACGCGGGTCTCGCCTCCCGGTTCTCCCGGCATATCGAGTTCGAGAACTACACCACCGACGACCTGGTCACCATCGTGCACCGGATGGCCTTGTCGAATGGTTACGAGTGCGCCCCGGAGACGGTCATCGCGCTGCGCCGCCATTTCGCGTCCGTCGAACGGGACGAAACGTTCGGTAACGCCCGCTACGCCCGCCAGGTGCTGGAGAACATGATGACCCGCCAGGCCGGACGGCTCAGCACCGCGGGAGCGCCGACCGTCGCGGACCTTCGCCTGCTGTCGCCCGCCGATCTCACCTGATCGGACCAGGTCCCGGCCGCGCGTCCCCTGCGCCCGGCCGGGGCCGGTTTCGTCGTGGCAGGATTGCCGCGTGGCGACGACCGCGTTCGGCGATTTCCTCCGGTTCTACCGGCTTCGCGTTCCGATGACCCAGGAGGAACTGGCCGAGCGGACCGGGATCAGTGTCCGCAGCATCAGCGACATGGAGCGCGGCCGGGTCCGCACCCCGCAGCGGCGCACCGCGGAACTGCTGGTCGAAGGGCTGGGCCTGGCAGGCAAGGAGGCGGACGACTTCGCCGGTCTCGCCAGGTCCCGGCGGCAACCGGCAGGCACGTCCGTCGAACAGGCCCCCGCCGAGACACCCCGGCCGGTCAGCGTCGCCGCGCTCCCGCCCCACCTCACCGACCTGACCGGACGGCACGCCGAGCGACAACTCCTCGACGACGTCGTGCAGGCGGCCGCGTCGTCTTCCCGGTTGCAGACCGCGGTGCTGCACGGACAGCCCGGTGCGGGCAAGACCGCGCTGGCCGTGGACGCCGGACATCGGCACGCCCACCGGTTCGCCCACGGCTGCCTGTTCCTCGACCTGCGCGGGCTGGACCCCGGGCCGCTCACCCCGGACCGGGCCGTGCACCGCCTGCTGCGCGGGTTCGGTCTCGACGAACGCCAGTTCCCCAACGATCCCGAAGACCGGCTCGCGCTTTACCGTTCCCTGCTGCACGACCGCGAAGTACTGCTGATCCTCGACAACGCCGCCAACGAAGCCCAGGTGCGCCCGCTGCTCGCCACCAGCCCCGGCTCCATGGTGCTGGTGACCAGCCGGAACACCTTGGCGGGGTTGAACGCGCGGCACCGGCTCGCGCTCGGTGTCCTGCCCGGCGGCGAGGCGGTGGACCTGCTCGGCGTCGTCGCCGGAGAGCGGCGGCTGAAGGCGGAACCGGACGCGGCGGGGCGGGTGGCGAAACTCTGCGGCGGTGTGCCGCTCGCGTTGCTCATCGCGGGCAACCGGCTGGCCAGCCGTCCTCAGTGGTCGATCGCGCATCTCGCCGACCAGCTGGAGAACGAACGGCGGCGGCTGTCCGTGCTCACCGCCGGCGACCTGCAGATCCGCACCGCCTTCGAACTCTCGTACCACCACCTGGCACCCGAAACCGCCCGCGTGTTCCGGCGGCTGGCGCTCGTGCACGGTCCGGACGTCTCCGTCGAACTCGCCGCGGTCGCCGCCGGCAGGCCGGTGGACGACGTCGAAGCCGCGCTGGAGCGGCTGGCCGAGGCCAGTCTTCTCGGGTTCAGCGGCACACCGGGGCGATACACGACGCCCGATCTGCTGCGGGTCTTCGCCAAGGAGCGGCTCGAAACCGTCGAGCGGCCCGAGGACGTGCGCGCGGCGGGCGAACGGGTCCGGAACTGGCTGCTCACGGTCGCGACGAAGGCAGCACAGTTCTTCGACCACGACCGGACGGAAGTGACGATCACGGTCGACGGGCCCGATCCCGCGCACGACCGGGAATCCGCGGCACTGTGGCTGGCGAGGGAGCAGCACCAGTGGCGTGAGGCACTGCGTGAGGCCGCCGCACTCGGGGCGCACGAACAGGTTCTCGAACTGGCCGCGGCCATGCACTGGTACTCGGATCTCCGCGGCACCGGCCCGCTCTGGCGCGAGGTGTTCGGCGCGGGCGCGGCGGCGGCCGAGGCGCTGGGTGACGTCCGGTCCGCGGGTGAACAGCTGAACTACGTGTCGTGGGCGCACTACGCGCTCTGCGGGCATCCGCACGCCGCGCTCGAAGCACACCAACGCGCGGTGGCGGCCGCGACCGAAGCGGGTGACGTGGTCGGGCAGGCCTGGGCCTGGTACTACGGATCGGCCATCACCCGGCGGCTCGGCTCCCCGCGTGAGGGCGCGGTGCTGTGCCGCAAGGCCGTGGACCTGTTCGAGCAAGCGAAGTATCCGAACGGCCGTTATCTCGCGCAGTCCCTGCTGGGCAGCATGCTGCACACTCTCGGCCAGTTCGACGAAGCCGTGGCCGCGCAACGGCAGAGCGAGGCCTACTACCGAGGCTGGGGAAGCGGGCCCGGCAACGACGAACTGCTGTCGATGGTGCTGACCCGCCTCGCCGACAGCCTCGCGGCGAACGGCGACGTCGCGGCCGCACTGGACCTGCTGGACGAAGCCGAATCGCTGTTCCGCAAACACGGCGCGACGTTCGCGGTGGCCAACGCGCGGCACCTGCACGGCCGGATCCTGGTCAAGGCGAACCGGCTTGCCGAGGCCGAGGAACACCTGCTGTCCGCGCTGGCCGAAGCACGCTGGTCCGAAACCAAAATCGAAATCATGGTCCAGCTGGCGAAACTGACCGAAGCCGCGGGCAAACCGGCCGAGGCCAAGGCCTACCGGGTGCACGCCCTCGCCGAATGTGCCCGCTACGAGACACCGCTCGCGAGGAAACTGGGCGGCGAACTGGCCGCCGAACTCGGCGTCGCCTGATCACCATCCCGCGGCGGTGACCCCCTGACAGGCCAGGACGTCGGTCATCGCGATCGTCGCGTGATGCACCCGGGACTTGACCGTCCCCACCGGCACACCGATGGACACCGCGGCCCGCTGCCGGGTGAGGTCGAGCCGGTAAACCTGATCGAGCGCCTCCCGCTGAATCGGCGTCAGCTGGGCCAACCCCTCTTCGATGACACACCGCTCCACGACCTCGTCGGCGAAGTCGGTGTCCCCCGGCAACAGATCGAAGTCGTCGTCCCCGAACAACACCGGTCGGGCGGTGTCGCGGCGGGCCCAGTCGACGATCAGGTTGCGGGCGACCCGGAACAACCACGGCCGCGGCGGAATACCCTTTTCGGTGAGAATCTCGCTGTTGCGCCACGCACGGAACAGGCATTCCTGCACGACGTCCTCGGCCCGATGCGGATCGGCGGGCAGCAACCGCCGGGTGAAACGCAACAGGTGCTCCCGGTGCTCGGCGTGCACCTTCGCCAGGAAAGCGTTGCTGTCGGCCGACGGTGCCCTGTCCGCCAGCGAAGTCACCTGAGTGCCACGTTGGCCTGCCACACCGACCTCCCCCTGCCTGGTTCGCTTCCTTGGCCTCAATTTGACCGGCAGGGGCGGCTCGCGACCATGCGGAAGGACCGGCAGAACTGGACGGCGGAGGGTTCTTCCGGTCGCGGTGGGGTCACCCCAAGCCCGTGAAGGCTTCCTAAGATCCGCCTTCAAGCACGCGAGTCACGGCTTTGAGCACGCGAGTGCGATGCCGCGCCACCCCAGGCACCACCTCCCCCGAAGGCGCCACCTTTGCCTTACCCGTCAATACTATCGCCGCACCGGCATTTTCCCGATGATGCACGTCTTCCCGCTACGCCGCGAGCTCGCTGAGCTACCCGGTCTGGCGCGGGCGGTGTACCGCGCTTTCGACCAGGCCAAGGAAATCGTGTAGGTGCGCTACCGGGCCGGTGCGGCGAAACAGCATATGTCCGTGATCACCCCGTGGTTCAGCGAATGCCCTGGCTCGCTGTGACCGGCCGGGTTCGCGGGTTTGGCGGCCAGGGCAAAGTCGTGACTCGCGTGCTTGAAGCCGTAACTCGCGTGCCTGAACCACGATCTCGCGCGGATAGGGCTATCCACTCGACGGGGTATTCGGGCTGGGGGTTGTCTATGAAGGATTTGGGACACTCAACGTCCCAGATCCTTCATAGACGCGGGCAGCGACCTAAGCACGCGAGTTACGGGGTTGGGGTTGGCCCTATGGGGCGTAGGTCAGGCAGTTGGCGGCGTGGTCGCCTCCGCCGGGTCCGATTCGGACACTCGCCGCCGTGCACTCCAGCGAGGAATTGTGGCGGCAATCGGAGCGCGAGCAGGCGCCTACCTGTGCTGTCACCCGATCGAGACCGCCCTTGGTGTTGAGCGGGACGAAGGTTCCGCAATCGGCTGATCCGTTACCCCCGCCGACGGTGATGGCGAAAGCGTGACAGCCGTCGTGGTTGTACGAACATCCACTGACCGTGCACTCGTGCACTGCGGGCATTTCCGTGGTGGTCATAACGACTCCTGCGATTCGTGGTGGTGTCGTTCGGTACCACCAGGGTTACACCGCCACCCGCACTCGGCAATTCGGAATCACGCGAATGAGCCGGACTCAGCGGCCGGAGAATTCGACCCGGTATCGCGTGGGGGTGGTTCCCAGCGCGGCGGCGAAATGTTCGCGGAGGCGGGCGGGGGTGCCGAAACCGGCTTGCGCGGCGATGGCGTCGACGCCGAGTGCCGTCGTTTCGAGCAGGTGCCGGGCCCGCGCGAGGCGTTGCGTGACAAGCCAGTTGTGGACGGTGGTGCCGGTCCGCGCGCGGAAGGCGCGGGTGAAGGTGCTCCGGCTCATATGCGCCTGCGCGGCCAGCCGGTCAATGCTCTGCGGAGTGTCCAAATGGGACTGGGCCCAGCTCAGCACCTGGGTAAGCGGATCCTCGTCCGGGGCGGGGACGGGCAATTCGATGAACTGCGCCTGCCCGCCGGGCCGGTGCGGGGCGGCGACGATCCGGCGGGCGACGCGGTTGGCGACGACCTGGCCGGAAGTGCGGGCGAGCAGGTGCAGGCAGGTGTCGATGCCGGCGGTCGCACCCGCTCCGGTGACGACGTCGCCTTCATCGACATACAATTCTTCCGGGCGAAGTTCCACCCGGGGAAAACGACGGCGGAACGTTTCGGCCCATTTCCAGTGTGTGGTCGCGGCGCGTCCGTCGAGGACGCCGGCGTCCCCGAGGGCGAAGACGCCGAGGCACAGGCCGACGACGAGCGCGCCGCGTTCGTGTGCGGCCCGCAGTGCGGCCGCCACCGGCGGCGGTGTGGGCGTGTCCGGATCGGACCACCATGGCACGACGACGATGTCGGCCTCGGCGAGCGCGCCGAGACCGGCGGGGACGTCGATCGCGTAGCCCGCGCTCGTGGCCAGGCGGCCCGGCTCGGGCGCGGCCACCGTCATCGGCCACGGCACCATGTCGCCAGCCGGGGACTCCGGTCCCCACACCAGCGACGGCACGGCGAGATGGAACGGGCTGATCCCCTCGAACGCGAGGACGGCCACCCTCGGAGCGTTCATTGATTCCTCCCGCGTGGAGATCGGCCGATCCCGACCAGAGCTGACCCGAATCCGTATGCCGATACTGGATCGGGTCAGTCACGATGGTAGCCGAACCCCACGAAAGCGAAGGAACACGATGACCAGCACCACGCTCCGCGAGATCAGCACCCTGCCGACGACCCCCGCGAGCCTTTCGGCCGCCACGGTGATCCTCGTCGACTACCAGAACACCTACACCCGTGGCGTGATGGAGCTCGACGGCTGGCAGGAGGCGCTCGGCGAGGCCGCCACGCTGCTGGCGCGCGCACGGGCCGAGGGCGCCACCGTCATCCACGTGATGCACGACAGCGGCGAGGGCAGCCCTTACGACATCAAGCAGGACATCGGCCGGATTCACGAACGTGTCGCACCCGCACCCGGCGAGCAGGTAGTGGTGAAGACCGCGCCGAACTCGTTCGTCGGCACCCCGCTGGGTGACCTGGTCGACGCCGCCGGGCATCAGGACGTCGTGGTGGCGGGCTTCATGACCCATATGTGTGTCACGTTCACCGCGGAAGGCGCGTTCCTGCGCGGTAACACCCCGACCGTGGTCGCCGCCGCATGCGCCACGCGGGCGCTCCCGTCCGTCGCCGGTCCGGTGGCCGCCGCGGACCAGCACCGCGCCGCCCTCGCCACGATCGGTGACCTCTACGCCGTCGTCGTCCCCACCTCGGCGGAGCTGCGCTAGGACCGCCACACGGCACGGTGAGCAGCAACGCCAAGATGGACTCGTGGCGACCAGGAAGCAGCGGACCGGACGGCGTACCGACGCGCTCTCGAAGGAGCGGATCGTCGAGGCCGCCGTCGCACTGCTCGACGCCGCGGGCGAGAGCGGCCTGACCTTCAAAGCGCTCACCGAACGCCTCGCCACCGGGCCGGGGGCGATTTACTGGCATGTGGCGAACAAAGGCGAACTGCTCGGCGCCGCGACCGACGCGGTCGTCGTCACAGTACTGACAGCCGGGCCCGCTGAGAAAGCCAAGACCGGCACACCGCAGGACGAGATCCGCACCGTCGCACTCGGCCTGTTCGACGCGATCGGGGACCACCACTGGCTCGCCACCCAGTTCGCCGTCCAGCTCTCCCGCGCCCCGGCCGGACCGGTGACGCCGCTGATCTTCGAAACCCTCGGCCGTCAGGTCCGCGCGATGGGGGTGCCGCGGGAGAGCTGGTTCACCACGACGTCGGCGCTGGTGCACTACATCCTCGGTGCCGCGGGCCAGAACGCCGCGAACGCCAAGGTGGCCGGCACCGTCACGGATCGCGACGAGGTCCTCGACGCCACGTCACAGGCGTGGAAGGCACTCGACCCCGGCGGCTATCCGTTCCTCCACGCCATCGCGGACCAGATGCGACGGCACGACGACCGCGAGCAGTTCCTCGCCGGGATCGATCTCGTCCTCGCCGGGATCACCACGCTCCACCCGCCACCGGCTGCCGCCTGAGACCCGCTGGTCCCGTGGCAAAATCGGCCCAATGCAGATCGCGATGCTGGGCCCCTTCGAGGTACGCGCGGACGGCGGCGCCCCGGCCGACGTGCCGGGTGCCCGGTTGCGCGGGCTGTTGGTCGCCCTCGCGCTCGACCCGGGCCGCGTGGTCCCGAAGTCGGCGCTCGTCGACTGGATCTGGGGTGAACAACCACCCGCCGACGCGACGAATGCCTTGCAGCGCCTCGTTTCCCGGCTGCGCAAGGTGCTGCCGGAAGGGGTCGTCGATGGCCAGACCGACGGCTACCGGCTGAAGGTGGCCCCCGACGACGTCGACGCCGTGCGGTTCGAACGCCTCGTCGGCCAGTCCCGCAACGCCGGGGATCCGGGGCTCCTGCGTGAAGCACTCGCACTGTGGCGCGGCGCGGCCATGCAGGACGTCGGCCTGCAGGACAGCGAAGCCTTGGACGCCGCGGTCACCCGGCTCGAAGGCCTGCGCCTGACCGCCATGGAAGACCGGTTCGACGCGGAGATCGAGGTCGGCCAGGCCGGGGAGCTGGTCACGGAACTGACCGATCTGGTCGCCGCGCATCCGATGCGGGAACGGCTCGTCGCCGCGCTGATGCGTGCCCTCGCCGCGACCGGACGGGACACCGAAGCACTGCTCGTCTACCAGCGCACGCGGGAAGCGCTGGTAGACGAACTCGGCGTCGACCCCTCGCCGGAGTTGTCCGCGGTGCACGTCGCGCTGCTGCGGGGCGAGCTGGGACGGCGGGTGGAGAACCGGAAGACCAACGTGCGTGCCGAGCTGACCAGCTTCGTCGGCAAGGACGCCGACGTCACCACGGTCCGCGAACTCGTCGCCGGGCACCGGCTCACCACGCTGATCGGGCCGGGTGGCTCGGGAAAGACCCGGCTGGCCACGGAAACCGCGCGCACCCTGCTCGGCGACACGCCGGACGGGGCCTGGCTGGTGGAACTCGCGCCGCTGGGCGCGGACGGCGACCGGCCGGACGGGACGAAGATCGCGCACGCGACGCTGGCCGCGCTCGGCCTCCGCGACGCGCTGCTCGCCGAGGCGCCGAGTGCCGAGCCGACGGACCGGGTCATCGCCGCGATCCGCGAGCGGGAAGTATTGCTGATCCTGGACAACTGCGAGCACGTCATCGAATCGGCGGCGGCGTTCGCCCACCGGGTGCTCGGGGAATGCCGACGGCTGCGGATTCTGGCGACGAGCCGGGAATCGCTCGGCATCACCGGTGAGGCGCTGTGGCCGGTCGCGCCGCTGGCGTTGCCGGACACGGACGCCGGTCCCGGCGAGATCGAGTCCTCCCCCGCCGTCCGGCTGCTGCGGGACAGGGCGAGCGCGGTGCGCAAGGACTTCACCGTCGACGACGGCACGCTGGCGACGATGCTGCGGGTCTGCCGGGCACTGGACGGGATGCCGCTGGCGATCGAGCTGGCCGCCGCCCGGCTGCGCACCATGTCCATCGACCAGCTCGCCGACCGCCTCGACGACCGGTTCCGCCTGCTGACCGGCGGCAGCCGGACCGCGCTGCCCCGGCACCGGACGCTGCGCGCGATGGTCGACTGGAGCTGGGAGCTGCTGTCCGACGCCGAACGCGTGGTCTTGTGCAGGCTCTCGGTGTTCTCGGGCGGGGCGAGCCTGGAAGCCGCCGAGCGGGTCTGCGCGAGTGACGTCGTCGACCCGTACGAGGTGCTCGAACTCCTCACCGCGCTGACCGAGAAGTCGCTGCTGGTCGCCTCGGGCGACGGCGCGCCGCGCTACCGGATGCTCGGCACCATCAAGGAATACGCCACACAGCGGCTCGCCGAGGCCGGGGAAGCGGAACTGGCGCGCCACGCGCATCTCGCTTACTTCACCGAACTCGCCGAGACCGCGGAGCCGCTGCTTCGCCGCGCCGAGCAGCTGGAATGGCTTGCCAAGCTCAAGGCCGAGCACGACAACATCACCGCGGCGATGCGCGGCGCGCTCGCGGCGGGCGAGGCACTGGAGTCGATGCGGCTCGCGGCGGGCGCCGGCTGGTACTGGTGGCTCAGCGGGAACCGGACCGAAGGCATGGAGCTGATCACCGAGGCCATCGGAACACCCGGCGAGGTCCCCGACGAGATCGGGGCCATGGCGTACGGGCTCGTCTCGCTGTTCGTGAACTCCGGGCTGGCCGACGAACACACCGCGGCGGAATGGATCCGCCAGGCGTACGTGCTCAGCCAGCGCAGCAAGACCAGCCATCCGCTGATGAGGCTCGTCGTCCCGCTGGAACGCATGTTGCGGGAACCCGACGCGTCGCCGGCCTGGGAACTGCTGCTGGACGACGAGAATCCCTGGGTCCGCGCGCTGTCCCGGCTGCACCTCGGCAAGACGCGGATCAATCTCGGCAGCGGCGAACGGGACGCGGACGCGGATCTCGAAGCGTCGCTCGCCGAGTTCCGGGTCATCGGCGAACGGTTCGGGATCTCGTTCGCACTGAGCGAACTGGCGGAACGGCGCGCCGTCCGCGGTGAGTTCGCCGTCGCGTGCGAGAACTACGAACAGGCGATCGTGGCCGTGACCGAGATCGGGACCGCCGAGGACCTCATCCGGATGCGGTCGCGTGCCGCGCAGTTGTACTGGCTGCTGGGTGACGAGGACTCCAGCACGGCCTCGATGGCCGAAGCCCGGCGGCTCGCCGAACGGGTCACGTGGCCGGGTGCGCTGACCATGCTGGCCTTCTCACGGGCGGAACTCGCCCGCTGGCATGGCGACGACGAGGAGGCGTCCCGGCAACTCGGCGTGGCGACGACCGTGCTCGGCGAAGAGGCGGAAGAGGGGTACATCCGCGCCGTCATCCACGATCTGCGGGGCTACCTCGCCACCGATCTCGACCAGGCGAGGAAGCATCGGGCCTCGGCGTTCCAGGCGGCGGCCGAGGCGGGGCACGCACCCCTCATCTCGCAGGTCCTCGTCGGGATCGCGGATCTGGCGCTGCGCCGTGACCAGCCGGAACAGGCCGCGCGCCTGCTCGCCGCGAGTGCCGCCGTACGCGGGCTGCCGGACCGGTCCCATCCGGACGTGGCCCGGATCGAGCAGACGGCGCTGCGCCGCCTCGGCGAAACGAAGTTCGCGGAGGCGGCGCGCGAGGGCACCCAGACCGGCTGGAACCAGCTGGTGGAGGTCACGCTCGCTTCTTGAACGTCGAGGACGCCCACAGGTAGCCGACGAGGGCGATCCCGGCGGACCAGCCGAGCGCGGGAAGCACGTCGCCGGTGGCGGGTGCGCCGTTGAGGAGTCCGCGCAGGGTCTCGATGATCGGGGTGAAGGGCTGGTACTGGGCGAACTCCCGGAGTCCGGGCCCCATCTTCTCCGCCGGCACGATCGCGCTGCTGAAGAACGGGAGCATGACCAGCGGCACCGAAGCGATACCGGCGGTTTCCGGGGACTTCGCCGCCAAGCCGAGGGCGACCGTGAGCCAGCCTGCCGCGAAACCGAGCAGAACGACGATACCGAGCACGCCGAGCCAGTCGAGGAGGCTCGCCGACGGGGCGAAGCCCAGCAGGAAGGCGACCCCGATGAGCGCGGTGATGGCGACCAGGTTGGTCAGCACGCTGGCGACGACGTGGCCGGTCAGCACCGCGCCGCGGGAGACGTCCATGACCTTGAACCGGCTGATGATGCCCTTCGTCATGTCGGAGTTGACCGCCGTGGCGGTGGCCCCCAGCCCGTAGCAGACGGCCAGGAGCATCAATCCCGGTGTGGCGTAGTCGATGTAGTCGACACCGACGCTGAACGCGTCTCCGAACACGTAGACGAACATCAGCATCATCACGACCGGCATCAGGACCGCGTTGAACACCGACGTCGGATTCCGGACGAGATGCTTGAAGTTGCGGCGCAGCATGACAATCGAGGGGGATTTGGTACTCACAGTGCTGCCTCCGTGTGGTGGCCCGTCAGGGCGAGGAAAACGTCATCGAGATCAGGGGTGTGGACGGAAAACTCTTCGGCGGCGAGCGTGTGCTCGTCGAGCCGGTCCAGCACGGCACGCAGGGATTTCGTCCCGCCGTCGCTGGGGACCCGCAGGGCCAGCGCCTCGTCGTCCGGGGTGGAGCCGGGGAAGATCCGCGTGGCCAAGCCGAGTTCGGCGGGGGTGGTGAACCGAAGCCGGACGTGCGTCCCGGGGATCAGGCGCTTGAGCTCGCCGGGGGTGCCCTGCGCGACCAGACGGCCCTGGTCGAGCACCGCGATCCGGTCGGCGAGCTGATCGGCTTCGTCGAGGTACTGGGTGGTGAGGAAGATGGTGACGCCGTCGGCGACCAAATCGCGGACGATCGACCACATCGTGCGGCGGCTGCGCGGATCCAGTCCCGTCGTCGGCTCGTCCAGGAAGATGATCCGCGGGTTCCCGACGAGCGTCATCGCCAGGTCGAGCTTGCGGCGCATCCCGCCGGAGTAGGTCGACGCGGACTTCTTCGCCGACTCCACCAGGTCAAAGCGCTCCAGCAGCTCGGCGACGACGCGTTTGCCGTCGGTGACCCCGGAGCTCAGGTCGACCATCAGCTGCAGGTTCTCCTGGCCGGTCAGTAGCTCGTCCACCGCCGCGAACTGGCCGGTGACGCCGATCGCCGAACGCACCTTCTTGGCCTCGGCCGTGATGTCGTGCCCGGCGACCCGCGCCGTGCCGCCGTCGGCCTTCATCAACGTGGTCAGCAGGTTCACCGTCGTCGTCTTGCCTGCCCCGTTCGGGCCGAGCAGGGAGAAGATGGTGCCCGCGGGGACTTCCAGGTCGATGCCGTCGAGCACGACCTTGTCCCCGAAAGTCTTGCGCAGTCCGGAGACCGCGATCGCTGTGTCTGTCATGGGAGCAACTGTGGGCGGCGGGACTGACACGGCCCCGCCACGCCACTGACACGGGCGCTGACACGGAATCCGCGACGCCGGTGTCAGTGTCATGTCAGGCGGGTGTCAGCGGCGCCGGTGATGGTGGGCGCATCCACCACGAAAGGAAAGACCGATGACGCAGACGCAGGGCCTCCCGATGGACCGCGACGCGGGTCCCTTCGCCCCGCCCAGCCGGATCACTCAGCTGCGCGAAACCCGCCCGGTGAGTCCCCTGGTCTTCCCCGACGGTCACGAAGGCTGGCTCGTCACCGGCTACGAAGAGGTCCGGCAGATGATGGCCGACACCCGGTTCAGCTCCCGGTTGGACCTCGACGTCGTCCGCGTGCCGTACGAGACCCCCGGGATGCCAGCCCAGACCGAACCGTCCCCGCCGATGCCGGGCATGTTCATCGCCATGGACCCGCCGGACCACGGACGGCTGCGGAAGCGGCTCACCGGCGCCTTCACCGTGAAGCGGATGAGGCAGCTCGAAGAGCGCATCGTCGAGATCACCGAAGAGCGGCTGGACGCGATGGCGAAGCTGACCCCGCCGATCGACCTGGTCCAGGAATTCTCGCTGCCGGTGCCTTCGCTGGTGATCTGCGAACTGCTCGGCGTCCCCTACGAGGACCGGGAGAGCTTCCAGGCGAACTCCGCGCAGTTCATGGTCCGGGACCAGACTCTCGAACAGAAGATGGGTGCCTATCTCGGGCTGAACTCCTACCTCACCGAACTCGTCACCAGCAAACGCGCCGAGCCTGGCGAGGACATCCTTTCCGACCTCGCCCGCCACGACGACCTCACCGTCGAGGAGCTGACCGGCGCCGCCTTCCTGCTGCTGCTCGCCGGCCACGAGACCACCGCCAACATGCTGGCGCTGGGCACTTTCGCGTTACTGGAGCACCCCGATCAGCTGGCCGCGCTGCGTGCCGACGCGGAGTTGCTCCCCGACGCCGTCGAGGAACTCCTGCGCTACCTGTCCGTCGCCGACATCTTCTTGCGTTACGCCACCGAGGACCTCGAACTCGGCGGGGAAACGATCCCCCAGGGATCGACCGTCGTCGTCTCGCTGCTGGCCGCCAATCACGATCCCCGTCGTTTCGACGACGCCGGCACCCTGAACATCCGCCGCAACGCCCGCGGTCTGCTGTCCTTCGGCCACGGCGTCCACCAGTGCCTCGGCCAGCAACTGGCCCGCATCGAGATGCGGGCCGGATTCGAGGGACTACTGCGCCGCTTCCCGGACCTCACGCTCGCCATCCCCGCCGACGAGGTCAAACTCAAGACCGACATGAACATCTACGGCGTCCACGAGCTGCCGGTCACCTGGACCGAGTGACACCGAGCGCCAGCCGGAGCTGGCGTGCCCACCAGCGAACCTGAGCGGCCGAATCCTCCGCCGCGGCGCCCGTGAGACCGGCGCTGCGGCGGAAGTCGCCGCCGTACAAGGCTTCCGTCGCCATCGCCTGATGCAGGGCGGCGACGGCGAGCCGCGTGTCGTCGAGGGAGCCGCCGTCCGGCCGGAGCGCGTGGAGTGCGTCGACGACCGGGTCGAGCATGCCGCTGCCCGGATCGCGCCATCCCGCCGCGTGCATCGCCACCGCGAGTTCGCCGTAGCCGCGCTCGTACAGGCCGTGGAGGGATTCGACGAGTTCGAGCAGGTCGGCGTCGTGGTCCAGCCACGCCTTGAGGACGTCGTCGAGTGCGCTTCGAAGGCTGCGTCCGCCGTGCCGGAGTAGTTCGGCGAGCAGCTTTTCGCGGTTGCCGAAATGGTGCGTGACACCGGCGTCGGTCATGCCGACGCGTGCGGCCACCGCACGCACTTGCACGGCGGCGACCCCCGACTCGGCGAGCAGGGACGCCGCGGCGTCGAGAATCAGTCGCCGGGCTTCTTCCGGCGGCCTTCGGGCTCGCGGTGCGGTCACCCTCGTCACTCTACCTTGATCTGCCAAGGTATCTGCTCTACCTTGAGGTGCCAAGGTAGAGATGAGGTGAGCACGGTGATCGACGTCACCCTCGCCATGGGCGAGGTCACGCTGCGCGGCACGGTGACCGGGACGGGCCCGACGGTTTTGCTGCTGCATGCCGGCGGGGAGCAACGCGGGGTGTGGGCGCCGATCTCCGCGCGGCTGGCCAAGCACGGGCTGCGGACGACGGCCTTCGATCTGCGCGGGCACGGGGAAAGCACCGGGCAGGCGACCACGCTCCGCGCGCTCGCCGGTGACGTGGCCGAGATGGTGAGCCGCGAACCGGCGCCGATCGTCGTGGTCGGCGCGTCGGTCGGCGGGCTGGCCGCGATCGCCGCCCTCGCGGAACCGGCCGCCGCGCGGCGCGTCGCCGGTCTCGTCCTCGTCGACGTCGTCCCGGACATCCCGCCGGTCCGGGCCCGCTCCTGGCTCGACTACCGCGGCCTCCGCGGCCACTACACCTACCTCGTCGAGGACATCCTCGGCTCGGGCCCCGCCCTGCTCGCGACGGCGGGCGCACTGGACGTGCCCATCCTGCTCGTCCGCGCCGGACCCGACTCCCCGCTCAGCGACGCCGACGCGCACCGGCTGCGCACGGCCGCCCGCTGCGTCACCGTGGCGCACGTACCGACGGCCGGGCACCTCGTGGCCAGGGACGCCCCGGAAGAACTCGCGGATATCGTGTCGGACCACGCGACCAGATGGCTCGCGACCGAAGACGTCGTCGACAACGTCTTCGCGCTTCAGCAAGTGCTTGGCGCCGAACGGATCAAGCATCCGGGCGGCACGCTGCTCACCCACCTCCGCCGGGTGTACGCGCTCACGGTCGAATGGGGTGCGTCGCCGCGGACGCGGCTGGCCGCGATCTGCCACGCGTCCTATGGCACGGACGGTTTCCCGCATTCGCTCCTGCCCGTCACCGAGCGGCAACGCCTGCGGCAGGTCATCGGATCCGACGCGGAGGCGCTGGTGTACCACTACGGCGCGTGCGACCGCGCGCGGACCTACCGTGAACTCGGCAACCGCCCCCTGCCCGTCACCGACCGCTTCACCGGCGAACCGACGTCACTCCAAGGCGCCGAACTTCACGACTTCGCGGTGCTGACGATCGCCAACGAACTGGACGTCGCCCGGCACGCGCGGCTGCCGAAGCCCGCCGTCGAGCAGCTCCGGAACCTGTTCACCGCCTTGAAAAGCTACGCACCGGACGAAGCGGCGCTGGCTCTCGCGGAGACACACTGAGCGCGGATTGTCGCTGGTCGAGCCTCTTTCGGATGGTCCCGGGCTCGTTGGGACCCGGCATCGGCCGCGGGATCGGGGAGCGGGTGCTGCCGCTCGTCGGAAACGGACCTGGATCCGGCCCAATGGGCGCCTTTGGTCGACGGCCTGCGCTTGTTGCTGGAACACTTCGGCGACACTTCACTGGACTGAAGCCGGAAAGGACGGACGGCAGATGGACTGGGCAGCACTGAACACGCCGGTCATCGAGGGCTTCCGGGCCAACGGCGGCAAGGTCGGCGGACGCTTCGAAGGCTCGACGATCGTCCTCGTGCACCACATCGGCGCCAAGACGGGCACCGAGCGGATCACGCCGTTGACCTGCTACACCGAGAACGGCCGGTTGTTCGTCTTCGCGAGCAAGATCGGGGACCCGGCGCATCCGGCCTGGTACCACAATCTCGTGGCCAACCCCGAGGTGACGATTGAGGTCGGCGAGGACACCTTCGCGGTGCGCGCGCGAGTACTGGACCAGCCCGAACGCGACGAGATCTTCGCCAAGCAGGTCGAGGCGCATCCGCGTTTCGGGGAATACCAGGCAAAAACCGACCGGGTCATTCCGGTGGTGGAGCTGGTGCGGGTCTCGTGAGTGTTTTGGGTCGTTCTAACGACCCAAAACACTCACGAGGCGTTCGTGGGTGGGCGGGGGTCGTGAGTGTTTGGGTCGTTCTGGCGAAGGGTTTTTAGGTACCTACGGCGGGTGATCCGGTTAGCGGCCGTCCTTGAAGGACTCCTTGAGGGAGACCCGCAGCACCACCAGTCACCACGGCGGCGCGTGAAGGACCCCTTCCCTCGGCTCAGCCGAAGAAACTCGACCTTCACACCTTCCCCAGTACAGG